>CALBZH010000847.1 GCA_937889795.1 uncultured Syntrophobacteraceae bacterium
GAGATATCCACTCGTGACTGGAGTTCAGACGTGTGCTCTTCCGATCTCCTGAATCATCTGGACCGACCGCTTGATGAGGGCCATCCTGATTTCGACCTCTTCCGTCTGCAGAATCCCCCCCGTTTTCCGATCAGGACTGAAGACTCTGGGTGATACCAGCATGAGACCGACAAGACCGATTGCGACCGGCATCGCGAACAGCTTCCACTTCGGGGAGGGAGTCCGGTAAAGGGCAAAGAGCGCAGCAAGCGTGATCAAGAAGCCCAGGTAGACGGAGCGCGTCTGGGTGAAGAAGATTGCCGGGAAGTACAGGAGCAGCAAAAATCCGTGGACGACACGGGCCACGCCCTTCTTGCGGGCGAGCAGATAAATCCCCGCAACGAACCCATAATTGAGTGCCGACCCGTTGAAGGCGGCGTTCAGAAAAGGCCCTCGTGCCCGGTCCAGGTGGAGCCACACCTTTGGGTCATTGATGAATCGTGGGAAAACGAAACGGCGCAGCTCAAAGAACTCAAACGCTGCCGTGATGCAGAGATAAACCCCCAGGTAAAACAGCACACGCATCAGAACCGTGAGGTCCTTCTCGTCCACCACATAGTGCTTCGCAAAGAGGAACACGAGAAATGGGAGCAGATACCCCGTGAGGAACTGATTCCAGGGAGACGGGTACTCGGGGGCCGTCTGTTTGAAGCCATGGACGAACATGGAGGCCACGCACATGACCGAAAACAGGAGTACGCACACCTCAATCGAAATGGTGCCCACCTTCCTGACTCTCCCGGACACAACGCCAAACCCCAGAATAGCCAGGAGTCCGATGAAGACCAGCCGATCCACGCTGATGTCGAACATCCCCGGGAGCCGGATGCTGAAAAAGTAGGGTCCCCAGACTGCGGAGGCGATCAGCCACAGTCCCAAAATGAGCACCGGCAAGCCGGGATATTCGGACTCCGGAAAAGCCATCCTCCGGGACAGGTAGCGGATGCTGACGATCACAATCAGCGAAGCAAGGATGATCCCAAGAAGAGTCAGCTCCATTCTATCACCCGACCTTGGGCACGGATCCAAAGTAGCGCAGTTTGAGGTATCGCTCGATATCGGCCGGTTTCTTGATCGTGTGATCCAGGTAGTCCAGTGTGACGGCAAACGCCACGCCCAGGACGATGCCCGCCACAAGGCCGAGAACGATGATGAGAATCCGGTTGGGCTTGATTGGCTTGACCGGCATCTGAGGCTGGTCGACGAGGGTGAGGTACTGCTTCTCCTGATTCAAGGCGCTGGCCATGCGCGCCTGCTCGAGCTGCGCACGCCCTTGGGCGTAAGCGTCCTTTGCGATGGTGTATTCCTGCTTGAGATGGAGGTACTCGGACTTCTGCTTGGCAGTCGTCCGTATCTGCTCTTCGAGCTGCTCAATCACCTTCTCCAGTTCCGACACCCTGGCCTCGATGGTCGAGACCGTGATCTTTTGAGCCCTCGAGACCCGTTCCATCTCCTCCTTCAAGGATTTCACGTTGAGCGTCAATTCCCTTTCGACGCGGACCATCGGATCGAAATCCTTGGTGAACTGGGGCTTCATCTCGTTGAGCTGGATCTGCAGCTGAGCTACCTTGTTGCGATAGGCCGTGATGGCTTTTCCCGGCGATTCCATCTGCGTCGGAATAACCGGGATGGACTTCGACGCAAGCTCTTTGTCGATGGCTTCAATAAGCGTCTTGGCACTCGCCAGCTCTTCCTGCATCTCGTGGTACTTGCGCAGGGACTGGGTCAGGAGGGCGTTCGCTCCGACCTCAATGTTCGTCTTTCCCGCCGATTCGAGGTTCAGAATCTCAACCAACGCCAACGCTTGGCTGGTCTCATATTCCCTCAGCTTCTTCTCTTTCTCCAGCATGTCCTTGGACAGACCTTCGACCTGCTGCTTGAAGAAATCGTACGAATAGTCCGTCTTGGACTTGGTGAGCTCGGTATAGGAGTCGAGATAGGCGTCCGATATCGCCGTCGTCATGTCCAGGGCCTTCTTGGCATTGCTGTCCTGGAAGCTGACGTAGAATACATTCGACCCCTCAAAGGTCTCACCTCCCGGAGGCGTGACCTCCACATACTCGATCAGCTTCGCGATTGTCTTGGGAACCTGGTCGGCGGGCGTCTCCGGGCTGACCTTCTGAACGACTTTGCTCAGCACGCGGTGGGAAAGGATGAGCTCTTTCTGGTCCAGCATGTAGCGGGCCATTCGGTTTTTGTAGTCGTAGAAGGTCTCCCGCTGCAGGGGATCAAGCGATTGGGGGATGGTCAGGGAAAAGCTGGCTGAAGACCGGTAAACGGGAGGCAACAGGACAGCGATCAAGGCCGTCACCAAAAAAACGACCAGGAAGACGGAAAAGACGACCTTCGAGCGATCAAAGAGAATGAAGAGAAAATCTCTCATGGAGCTCTGCATCTGACGTTCAAGGTATCGATCTTCTTTTTCCATGTTGGACTTCCACTGCTGGATGTTGTCGCAAATCGTCAGAAAGACATGTCCTCTTCCAAACTTTCAGACCGGGCTCTCGTGGCAAGTGGGCTTGGGCGTGTCAACCCCCTGCTAGAGGTTCCCGGCAAATACATCGATGTTGAACACGGTCTGGAACGGAAAGACGGCATAGAGCCCCTTCGTGAAGATCTTCGCGCTGATCGGCAGCGACACCGCCGCCCACCTG
>CALBZH010000848.1 GCA_937889795.1 uncultured Syntrophobacteraceae bacterium
ACCACCGAGATCTACACTCTTTCCCTACACGACGCTCTTCCGATCTGACCTGGGAGGGAACGGGCAACAACCTGGGCGCCATCGTATCCAAAACGGTAACGTTCAACATCCGCAGCTGACGGGCTTTGAGGACCACACCTTATGCCGTGCTACAGAAACCCCGGAATTGAGATCACGCGCGGGACGATCACCAAGACTCGGCTCAGCGCCGATGTGGTCATCGGGTACCCGGATCCCATTCCGGCCGGCCGCCTTTCGCACCTGTACGTGAAGACGGACTGGCACGGAGAGCCGGGGGAGCGCAACGTGGTCTTGCGGTTTCGAAGTCAAACGGCCCAGTCCGGCCAGATCCTTTTCGACGGGGAAGGGGCAGCGGGCAGCGAAACGCGGACGATCTCCGGCAACATGGAGATCCTCGTCGCGATCTATGGGCAACGGGCCAGCGTGGGCGAAGCTCCGGACGTGATGCTGGATGTGGTCATCGACGACGAGCCGCGTGGAGAGAGCTTGCCGCTTTCGGTCCGGCAGCCGGAAGCGGTTCCGGCCGACGCGCATCAAATCCTGCGGCGCGAGCTCGGCATCGCCCTGCGCGCATCGCGCCCGGCCGCGGCTCCCGAGCAAGCCATCTGGGACCGCTACAATGGGATCTTCGAGGACGCGCGCGCCTTCGCGGACCCGCTCGCGACGCAGTCCATCGGAAGCGCTTCCGTCCCGTTAGTGGATGACAGGTTGTCCGACCAGTCCTTCAACCTCCAGGAAATCCGGGATCATCTGAGCTCTTCCCGGAATCCAGAGAGCCTCGCCAACGCCAAGGCCATCGGAAAGAACAACGCGTTCGATCTCTTTCAGGGACACTGGCGAGGAAGCTGGCGGCAGAACAATGCATGCGGCACCTCTATGAACGAGTGCGAGGACCATGAATGGCAGGAAGTGCAGCGGCTGGAGCCCAACAGTAAGATTTACGTCCAGAACGGGGTTACGGGGCACGACAGCCACCTCTACATCGCTCCCACGGAGGATGCCCAGCCCCCCACCTGCCTTTCGCTCAACACGCCGAGAGACGTCGGGATCAACGTCGCAAAGGCTATCGACACGGAGCGCGGGACCATCGTCGGCGCCAGAGACGTCAACCCGCGGCCGGACGAGGGTGGTGTGCAAGCGCGGTGTCCCTGTGTCGGCTTCTACATCAACCAGGGGAAGCTTCTTTGGGTGGTCCAGGAAGCTCTAGAAGGCGACATGGCCGTCTATAGTGTCCTCATGGAGACCAGCCCGGGAGCCGAAGTCGATCCGGTCGACGATCAGCGCGTCGCCACGGTCGGGTTTCACTTCAAGTGGAACCGGGCCACCCGGCAGATCGCCAACGCGCCTGAAACAAAGGCGGGACAGCTGCGTAAATTACTGACCGATGCCGAGCGGCAGCTTGAGGAGCAATTCAGGAACCGCCGCCTTCAATCGGGGCATCTGCAGGACATGCGCTACCGGCGCCGGCTGGAATCCTTTTCCTCGACAGAAGCGCAGCGATTTCTCGAGCATACCGAGGAGGCCGACCTGCGGGACTACCTCGAGCGTCTCGTCGCCTTCCTTGGGCAACAGGAGGCGCTGCGCGAGTCACGGGCAAGGGGAGCACCGGAAGAACGGGAGAACATCACGTTCATCATGGGTCTGGAGCCACCCGGCGCCGATAATCCCTTCTACACGAGCGCTACGGCCCACTTCACCATCAACCCAAGGGGTGAGACCCACACCGACCTGCGCACCCTCCAGGAGGTCAGGGACTACCTCGAGGCCCACGCCCCTTCCAACGGACACCCCTGGGGTGAGGTCAACATCATCATCCACGGGAATGAAGAAGGGGGCATGTCCATCCCGGTGCGCGCTCTCCAGCCAGGAGAGGATCCAGGCACACACCAGGTGAGTCTCAACACCCTTGGGGATGCCGTAAGCTCGGGGAACTTCGCGCCGTTGTCCAACGAGGTCATGGATGCCCTGTCGACCTTGCGGATTCGCGGGTGCGCCATCGGCCGCAGCGATCCCATGCTCGATCTGCTGAGCCGCGCGTTTGGAGGCCAGGACCTTCAACGACCGACGGTCATTGCGCCAAGACACCTTCAGGGCTACTCCCACGCGCCGAGGAACTGGCATCCCACCCAAGGGACCTCCCCCGAGACCTCGGACGAGTATTACGCGGAATTCTGGTATGTCGGATTCCCCCAGGGAGACAATCCCTCCAACGACGCCCTGCTTGCCATGTTTCAGGCTGAACATGCCGGAGTGGGATTGGATTGGCGAGACGCATTGAGTCGCTCTGGGCAACCTTCAGGCGATAGACCTGCCAGGGAGACCCGAACGAGGACCTACACGCTGGGCAATCCGCCATTCACCAGGGAGTACTACCCCCTCCCCGCCAATGATCAGGTGCTCGAGAATCTGATTCACCAGATCGGGGGGGATTTCTCCGGCTTGCACAACGTGCATGAAACCAGCCGAACGGCAAACCCGGATGGAAGCTTCCGCATTGAGTTCAACTATGTTGATCAGGATGGAAACGATGGGGAAGGGGCGCACATTGACGCCCGACCGGCTCCACCTTCCACTCAGGCCGAGCTTGAAGCCTTCCTGGCCGGGTACGCGCCTGTCGTGTCGGACCTGGCTTTGATCGACCATACCGTGAACGACTACACGTGGACGTTCAACGCTCAGGACGCCTCCATCGGACACGGAGCAAGGCGCTGGACCATGAGCGCGGTCGGACGGCGCACGATCGTGAGGGTCGCCCGTGAATTGCGGGAGCCGGATCCCGATCACCCGGGCAGCTCCCGGAGAATGCATCCCGAGCCAACGGAAGCAGCGCATTTCGGTCTGGAAGTGCCGGCGGTTCCGTCCCGGGCGGAGCTCGGCGAGAACGTGACGCCATAAGGTCTACAGGGATCAGGTGAAGGTATGCCCGTCAATCCTCTCGCAAATGATTCTTCAACAGCCAGGGTGCGTCGGCCCCTCTTCGAGGTGAGCTTTGGCGGCGCGGGCGCCGGAAGTCCGTCCCCGACGACCGCGCTTTCGGGAGACGGCTCCGACCCATGGCTCCAGCATGTGGTGGCGGTCAGCGTGGACCTGGCTGTGGCTCCTTCGGTGAATTCGGTTGTCGTGGCTCTGGCAGCGGGGCCCCAAGCTCCGACCGTGGCTCCGGGCGATGAAGGAACCGTCTCATTGGGCTACGAGGACGGCGGCGCGGAGCTGCTCTTCACCGGGACGGTCGAATCCGTCACGCACAGCATCCATGGCCAGATCCGCGTCGTCGCCACCGACGGGGGAGCGGCCCTCTCGCGGCTCCGCGTCAACCAGAGCTTTGAGCAGCAGACCGCGGGCGATATCGTCCGGGATCTCGCGAGCAGGGTGGACGTTGGCACGGACACGATTCAAGACGGGCTCGATTTTCCCTTCTACGTCGTGGACGACCGTCGGTCCGCCTATGACCACATCGCGGCGCTGGGCAGGATCAGCGGCTGCCAGACCAGCTTCACCCCCGAGGGCAAGCTGAGCTTTGCCCCGTTTCCCGATGGCCAGGCGGTTCAGACCTTCGTCTACGGCGAAGACATCCTGGCCCTCGAGGTGACGCAGGCGAAGCCGATTCTGACCGGCACGACAGCCATAGGCGAAGGCGCGGCGGGCAGCCAGGGCCAGGAGGCCTGGAGCTGGCTGGTCAAGGACCCCTCCTCCGTGAAAGGAACGAGCGGGGAGACGACCCTGGAAAGGCTGGCTCCGGATCCGACCCTGCGCAGTCAGGAAGCCGCCGCGAGCGCCGCCGAAGCACTTCTGGGCAATGCGTCCCGGCTGAACGTCACCGGCAGGATGCTGGTCCCCGGTGCACCCGCCGTCCTCGCCGCGTGTACCGTGGAAATCTCCGGGACGCCGTTCGATGCGCTCAACGGTGCCGTCCAGGTGCTCGGAGTGCGTCACCGGTACTCCAAACGAGACGGGCTCACCACGCTCATCCATTTCAGCAGGGGCGGAAACAACGGCTCCGGCGGGCTCGGAGGGGTCCCGTGACATTCACGCTCTACGAGACGATCCAGAAAATCGTCCGCCAGGAAATCGCCAAGGTCCGCACGGCGGAGCTTGCCATCGTCGAGGAACAGCATCCCCACGCGGATGCTTCGGATAAGGACAATTACGCGTGCACGGTCCGACTGCGGGATTCGGGGATCGTGTTGAAGCAGGTTCCCGTGGCGACGAGCCGCATTGGAACGGCAAGCATTCCGGAGGTGGGCAACCTGGTCCTGGTGCAGTTCGTGGGGGGCGACATCCAGAGCCCCATCATCACGGGACGCTTGTACAACGACGAAGATCGGCCCCCCCCGAACGACGACGGCCAGGCGATCCTTCATCTGCCCCTCGATGCCGCCGACAGCGACGCCGTTCACATGGAGCTCCACAGCGGCGATCGCCGCGAGCTGGTCATGAAGCTGGGTGACGGGGTCACTCTCAACATCCGGGACGACGACCCGGTCGTCGAGCTGAGCGTGGACAGCGGAAAAGCGACCATCACCGTGGCCCGGGACGGAGCGGTCACCCTCGAAAGCAACGGCAAGGTACAGATCAAGGGAAACGAAATCGCCATCGAGGCCCAAGGCCAGCTCAACCTGAAAGGCGCCACGGTCAACATCAACTGAGGAAAGAGTCCATGGGACAACCGGCTGCCAAGCAGGGTGATCAAGTCATCGCCACGGACACCCACATCGTCATGATCCCTTCTCCGGGAGGTCCCGTTCCGACCCCGCTGCCCCATCCTTTCACCGGTCAGATCGACGGAGGGCTGAGCAGCGACGTGAACATCGACGGAAAGCCGGCCGCCGTCCAGGGCAGCACGGCAACCAATATGCCATCGCACGTGCCTCAAGGCGGGCCTTTTCAGAAGCCGCCTTCCAACCAGGCGACGATCCAGATGGGCAGCAGCTCGGTATTCATCAACGGAAAGCCGGCCGCCCGAAACGGCGACACGGCGCTCACGTGCAACGATCCCGCCGACCTGCCCGCAGGCACCGTGGTCGCCGCGGGCACCGTTTGCATCGGAGGCTGACCCATGACAGCAGACAGCCATTTACTCACCGACATCCGGCTCACGCTCACCCAATCGGCGCTGCGGCCCGTTTACGAGGTTTCAACCGAGATGATCCGTGTGGCCGGCAGACCGGGCTCGTTCACCGACATGGGAACCGTGAGCGGACGGGACAACCTCGCTCAGGCCATCCTGCTGAGACTCCTCACGCCCAAGGGAGAGCTCGCCCCCCTCGGCCACCCCGACTACGGCTCCCGGCTCCACGAGCTCATCGGCAGGGAAAACACGGCCACCGTCCGCAATCTGGTGAAGCTCTTCATCCTGGAAAGTCTCAAAGCAGAGACCAGGATCGCCAAAGTAGTCAGTATCCTCGTCGAGCCGGCCAAGGGGGCCCGCGACCGTGTCGATGTGCTGCTGCGGGTCCAGCCCGTTTCCTCATCCCAGACGGTGACCATCGGCCCCTTCACATTGGAGCTTCAGCAATGAGCATCAGACGTCGCACCTACCCGGAAGTTCTCGACAACCTCCTCACGAGCCTCACGGGAGGAGTCGCCGCGGAGGCCCATCCCTTTCCGCCGGACGGCGCGAAGGGCCCTCCCTACCGTCATATCCTTCAGCAGCCGCCGGCACGGGACATCATTTCCCTTTACGGGAGTCGGGACGGAAAGCCCCAGAGCTTCCGAAAGAACACGGATTACAAGCTTCTGCCGGACCTGCAGACCATCGAGTGGCAAGAGGGCGCGCAACTGCCGGATCTGGGAACCCTCCTCCAGGTCAATTACTACGGAAAGACCTCCCAGTCGGTTCTCACGGACATCCACACGGGCAGCGTCGCTCGGACCCTGGCCGAGACCATCGCCCTTGAAGTCGCACGACTCTATGCTCAGCTGGAAGTAATCTACCAATCGGGCTTCGTGGACACGGCGACCGGCCGGTCCCTGGACAACGTGGTGGCGCTGCTCGGCGTCACGCGCATCGAGGGAGGCCGGCCTACCGGCGAGATCGAATTCACCCGCTCCCCCGGAAGCCGCGGCATCGTCACCATCCCGTCGGGTACCCGGGTGATCACCGTGGACGGCAACGTCGAGTACGAAACCACCGAAACGGTCACCCTGCTGGAGGGGCAGAGCATCATTCGAGCCTCGGCGAGGGACCTGGAAGCAAACGATCCCGTGGCTGCGGGGTCCCTCACGGTGCTCCCCGTCCCGATCACGGGCATTTCGAGTGTGACCAATCCGTCGCCTACGTCCCTTTCCGCACAGTCCGAAACGGATGAGGAGCTCCGCGCGCGGGCGAAGAGCTTCCTGCACGGCAGTGAACGGGCGACGTTGGGTGCGATCCGGCAGGCGATCTCCAGACAGGGCATCACGGCCGACATAGAGGAGGTGGCTGGTGTGCCGGGACGCCTCGAAATCACGCCCCACGCGGAATCCCTGCCGCCAGAGCTGCAGCAGCGTCTCCTCGACGCCATCCACGACAGCAGACCCGCTGGAGTCGTGGTGACGCTCAAGGGCGTGGTCGCCCCCAAGAAAGTGGATCTCGGAATTCGCCTCACCACGACCCAGGGCTTGCTTCAGGAAGACCTCCGCGCCCTGCAGCACAGCGTTCGCGAGAACATCCAGGACTACTTCGCCAGGCTTCCGGCCAGGGAAGCGGGAAGTCTCAACCGGATCGTCGGGGCTGCCATGAGCGTCCCAGGGGTCGAGGATCTGCGGATCGTCCGGGCGACTCTTGCCGAGACCGGACAAGACGTGCTCGACCGCGAAGGCGGGCTGCTCGCGATCAGTGGCTTCCCCACCGTGCTGGGCGAGCTGCAGATTGCGGACCCCAGCCTTCCCTCGATCGTGAGTGTCACGGTGTCCTTTCCCGAAACGGAAGCGCCGCCGGACAGTGCGGGCATCCAGGCCGCATTGACCCAGGCACTCAGCTACCTGGGCACTCGGAACGCCAGCGAGGAAACCGCCGAAACCTTCAGGACCGTCTCCTTCGGCAAGCTGCTCCGGACCATTCCATTGCCGAACAAGCCCGGGGAATCCCTCGATTCTTACGACGCCGCCGCTCTGGCCGGGGCGCCGCCGGATCTGCCCAACGAGACGTCGGTGAGTCCGTACACGGTACGGTTCGTCATCACGCTCGAAAGTGGGTTGAGCCGCATTCTGTCCGCATCCACGGATGCGTACATCCTGACGCCCTTCGAGCGTCTGTCCCTGGTGAGCGTCGAGGTCCAACCGGAGGACGCAGATGCCTAGATTCGAAGACATACGCGACCGTCTTCCATCGCTCTACCGCCCGGAGAACGGCGACAACGGGCTGCTGTCTTTGCTCTTGAGGGCTGTGGCGAGGACGCTTGATGAAGCGGGCCGGGACGCGAACGACGTGCTTCAATCGCACTGGTTCGGCTTTGCGGATCGAGCCCTCTACAATCCTTTCTTCATGCGGGTGCGCGAGCTCAGCGGACAGCCCGTTCCTCGATCCAACGACCCGGAGCTGCTCTCCTTCCCGTACATCCGAGATCTCGGACACATCGGTGGTCTCCTGGGGATTCCTCCATGGGAGGAGCCTCCTCCCCTCAGAGAGCGGGTCGAAGATTATTGGACTCGGGTCAGCCGCATCGTGACGCTGTACCGCAATGGCCTGGGGACCGTTGACGCCTTGCGGAGCATGGTCGAGGCGCAACTGCCCGTAGAGTCGGCTAGTTCCCAGGAGCTGCGAGACAGGCCGTTCTGGGTCGAGGAGCTTGCTCCCGGCGGACGCCAGTCCGTCCAGGTGAAAGCCAGAGGGGAGCCTTTGGATATGGTGGGTCCCCTCATGCGTTGGACCTTGAGCAACAAAGGCCTGAGACCCGTGGCTCCGACGGTGTACATCGAGGGGGTGGCACCTGAAGCGGGATTGGTCGACCCCACGGAGCGCCCGTTGATTGAGCTTTACTCGGCGGGGGACAGCAGACCGCGCCTCGGAATCGCGTCTCTGGAAACCGTTGCACCGGGCGACACGCTCCGCCTGCGGCCGGCCGGGTTGTCCTGGCTCGCGACCGAAGAAGGACTCCAGCGCGCCCAATCCCTTCCGACATCGACATCGGGAGCGGACCCCACGGCTCCGGGGCCGTGGATGCCGGTAGAGGGCCCCCCTGATACGCGGATCGCGGCGATGCTTCAGTCGGGCGACCGCATGCTGTGGGCCGCGACCAACCAGGACGGGGCGGGGGAGCTGTGGCGCCACGACGGAGCGGGCTGGAGCCGAGCGATCGCTGATCTGCCGCCGGTTGCCTGCCTTGCGGAAGACGGACCGGATCTCCTGATCGGAACCGCCACGGGACTGTTTCGCATGGATCTCTTCCCCGAGGATGGAGCCCCCTTCGAAGCCCTCCCCGTTCCCGACCTCCAAGGCCATGCCGTGCAATCCGTTCTGAAAGCCTCCGACGGTCGGTGGTGGGTCGGTACGACGGAAGGTGCCTTTCGTCTGGGGGAGCACGGTGAAATACTATCGACCGAGCTCGCGGATACCACCGTCTATGGGATCCATGAGGACGAGACGGGAGCGTTGACCTTTGGTACCACGCTGGGCCTGTTTCAGTTTCAGCCCTTCTCCGGCCACTGGTATTGGTACTCGGGACTGACGCACACGGAGCAGGAGCCCGACTGGCAGCGGTTTTTCCCGGGTAGCCTGCCTCCGGAGGATCAAGTGGGCCTGCCGAGCGTGAAAGCCGTCCATCGTGGCCGAGATGCATCGCTTTGGGTCGGCACCGAGCAGGGCATCGCTCGTTACCGGGCTCGCCCCGTCGGTGAGAGCTCCTCGTTGGAGACGGTGACCGAGCGCGGATTCGCCCGATTCAGAGCCAAACCTGCCCGGGGCCTCACGTACACAACGGTGCTGGAAGCGTTTCCGGACCTGACCACGGGTGAGGTGACCGCAATCGAGGAGGATGCACGCGGTCTGGTCTGGTTTTGCACGGACCGCGGCCTGTTCCGATACGATGGCCGAGACTGGTGGCACCATGTTTCGGACACATGGATTCCGCTGGGACGCGCGGACACGCTTTACGACGATCCGGCGCGACCGAGGGGGGCCTGGCGCTTTCAGCGCAGTCGAGCCCAATGGCAGCGTTTCGGTGAAGCAAGCCTGGATTGGGAAGATTACCGGACGGCGCCTCGGACCTCCGTGGCCCCCACTGTACGCTCCGTCTGCTGGACCGATTCAGTGGATGCGGACCTCGGCCAATGGGACGGCACGACCTTCACGCCCGCGTTGCCCATTGCGAGGAACATGCTTCGGATGCGGTGCAAGCCGAGCGAGCAGCGCCTCGTGGATGGCGGGATTCCCGCGATCCCGCGAATCCCCCCGGGGTCTTCCACGTGGCGCTATCTTTCACTTGAGCCCGAAGCGCTCCCGGAGCCTTTGGATCGTCCAGCCTGGACCATCGAAGGGCGCCTGCTTCCTCCGCCCGAGGATCTGGACGCGGCGGGCGAAGGCCGTTGGAGCCTCGAAGCTCCCCCTCCTTCCAGCAATTTCGACGAAGCGGTGTATGCCTACCAACCCGCAGCCCGCGTCTGGCTCGAATGGGAAGAGGAAACCCAGATGACCCTGCTGGTTCGCCTGAAGCGGCGCGCCCCCGACGAGCGGATCGATCCGGCAATCCTCGATCGGGTCTGGCAATCCATCCAGCAGGTGAGGCCGGCGGGAAGCCGTGTCCTGCTGGCGTTCGAAGAGGAAATCGTGAAAGGGAAAGACAATGGGTGAATTGGTTGACCAATTGGGAAACAAGTCTTCGGGCCAGCTCATCCGGTCGGAGGATTGGAACGACCTGGTATCGGCGGTGGAAGACAACCACGCCGCCGTCAACCAGCGCATCGACGCATTGACGGCCAGTGTCAATGCCCAATTCGACGCCGTGAACGGATCCATCCAGGACCTTTCCGGACAGCTGACTCAGCTGCGGGGTTCCCTGGAAGCCTTCCGCGCCTCCATCGAGCCGATCCTGGGCCAATACTACCGTGTGACCCTCGAAGCAACCGGGATCCGGTACGCCATCGGTCAAATCGCGGAACTGACGGCCCGCGTGACCAGCCTGCAGGGAAGACCGCTCGACTTGAGAGACCCGGCTGATCGTCCGTGGATCGATTTCGTCGTCACATGGGGACAGCTCAAGCCGGTAGCCGGTTTTGAGAGTCTGGGAGGCGTGGGCGACCGGACGCTCACGGTGCGCGTCAACGAGGAGGGGATCGCAAGGGTCCGGCTTCGCTCGGATCACGTGGAAGGCTTCACGGACGAGGCGGAAGACGAGGTGGCGGCATCCCTGACGACCCGGGTACCGGAGCTGAACAAATCGTTTGCTGAAGCCGTCCTCGAAGCCAATACCCCCTTGGAGGCGAAAGGCATCGGTGCCTTC
>CALBZH010000849.1 GCA_937889795.1 uncultured Syntrophobacteraceae bacterium
CGGGCATCCAGCGCTCGTCCTCGACGCCCTACGGCGCCATGACCACCACGACGCCTCCCGGCAAGAAGAGCATCGGGCAGTCCACCTGGAAGAAGAACATGCCGGCCATCGTGGCGGCCCACGGCATTCCCTATGTGGCGACGGCTTCGCCCGCGTTCCCCACAGACCTCATGAACAAGGTCAAGAAGGCGGCCATGATGCCGGGGCCCGCCTACATTCACATCTATTCGCCCTGTCCGACGGGCTGGCGGGCGACGCCGGATTCCAGCGTCGAGCTGGCCCGGCTGGCGGTCCTGAGCCGCGTATTCCCTCTCTATGAAGTCATCAACGGCAAGTGGATCCTCTCGCGCCCCGAGCAGGCGTCCTGCGGCGCGGCGTGTCCGGCAGGAATCGATGTCCAGGGCTTCATTTCGCTGATCGCCCAGGGTCGGTTCGAGGAATCCTTGAAGCTCATCAAGCAGGACAACCCGCTGCCCGCCATTTGCGGTCGCGTGTGTCACCATCCGTGCGAGATGGTGTGTGCGCGGTCGAATGCGGGAGGATCGGTCGCCATCGAGTTTCTCAAGCGATTCGTGGCGGACCTGGACCTGAAGGGCGAGGCCACTTTCGTGCCCCAGAAGAAGGGCGTGAAGACGGACAAGGTCGCCGTCATCGGCGCGGGCCCCGGCGGCATTACGGCGGCGTATTACCTGGCGGTCGAGGGCTACAACGTGACGGTCATCGATGCCATGCCCGAGCCCGGAGGCTGGCTGGTGTACGGTATTCCGGATTTCCGGTTGCCGCGCGACGTGATGAAGGCGGAGCTGGATGTCATCCGGAAGCTGGGCGTTGAATTCCGCATGAACACGTTGGTTGGCAAGGACGTGACCCTTGAGAGCCTGAAGAAGGAAGGGTTCAGCGCGTTTTTCCTCGCCATCGGGACCCAGAGAAGCATGAAGCTGGGCGTTGCGGGCGAGGATCTGAAAGGGGTGTTCGCGGGAGGCAACTTCCTGAAGCAGGCCAACCTCGGCCAGGTGACGGGGATCGGCAAGAAGGTGGCCGTCATCGGCGGTGGAAACGTGGCCATGGACTCGGCGCGCATGGCGATGCGTCTGGGCGCTGAAGAGGTCTACGTCGTGTATCGTCGCAGCCGCAAGGAAATGCTGGCCGGAGAGGAAGAAATCGTGGAGGCCGAAGAGGAAGGGATCCAGTTCAAGTTCTTGGCCGCTCCCCTGGAGATCCTTGGTGACGCATCCGGCCACGTCAAGGAGATGCGCTGCATCAGCATGACGTTGTGCGAGCTGGATGAATCCGGACGGTGCCGCCCAGAGCCGATCCAGGGCTCCGAGCACACCATCGCGGTGGACACGGTGATCGCGGCCATCGGTCTCAAGACCGACTTGGCCCTGTTTGATGTGGGGACGGACGGCATGAAGCCGAACCTGACCGACTGGGGCACCATCGAGGTCGATCCCGTGACATTCGCCACGTCCGTTCCCGGCGTATTCGCGGGCGGCGACGTGGTGACGGGCGCCGCGACGGTGGTCGAAGCCATCGAAGCCGGCAAGGAGGTGGCCATCTCCATCGACCGTTACCTGGGCCGCAAGGACCTTGCCAAGGGCCGCATGAAGACAAACGCCCGTACCGACCTGCCGCCGCATGAAGAAACCGGCGAAGCGAGACGCGCCGCCATGCCGAGGCTACCCGGCGAAACCCGCAAACGCACGCAAGACGAGGTCAACCTGGGCTACACCGAAGACCAGGCCATGATGGAAGCGAGCTGCTGCCTCCACTGCGGCGTCACCGGCCGCGGCGAAGCCCCGGTCTCGGTCGCCGAGTACTTCAAGAGCCAGCGCCGCTTCCGTCACCTGACCGAAGTGGAGGTCGCCAAGATCCAGAAGCGCGTCGACGAAGAGTATGAAGCCCTGCTTGAACGCTGCGGCCTGAAATAGGCCGTCGTGTCGTATCGGAGACGGCCGCACTTTTTATTGACAACCTGAAGCGCCTCTGCTAAACAGGCGCTCGTTTGAACGACGTTCCCCGGTAGCTCAACCGGCAGAGCGGGTGGCTGTTAACCACTAGGTTGGCGGTTCGAGTCCGTCCCGGGGAGCCAGAAAACATCAGGGTCTAGGAGAGAATCCTAGGCCCTTTTGCTTTTTATTCCCCAACATGATTCCAATTGGACACCCTATTGGGTCTCACCGAAGTCTGCCACAAGGTGCCGTCTTCCGCCTCTCACCCTCGGGCGTTCTGCGCCGCATCGTTCGATTGTCTCATTTTCCGCATGTCTCTGCGTAAGGGGGCAACCCTTCGGTGCTCATGCCCTCCAGACGGAACGACTCCTTGGAATCTTGACCATACGACCGGTCAGGAAACCGGACTGATCGTGCCTGCATGTGCAGCCCCGCTCACCGCGGCGAGGTCCAATGATTAAGTTTACCACTGAGAAGGCAGCTTTGAAGCCGCCTGGACGGCAATGACTGGTTGGCTCATGATCGAGATGGGTGGAAAGGTGGTCTATGATGAATGATGAGACGAAGGCTCCTGTGACCCTGCAGGGGCTCATTGAGCTTGCGGCGTCAAGGAGCATTAGGGTGATCGAAGCGGAGGGCCTTGGTCAGAAGAGTGGCCTTCGCTATCAGAAGAACGGGGTCGAGTGGATCGTTCTCAATTCGTCCATGTCGGACAATGAGAAGCGAAGGGCGATGGGGTTTCTGCTCGAGGAGAATCCCACGTTCATGGAGCTCGATACCGCAAAGATAGCGCGACAGCTCGGTTTGATATCACTTCAGTGTCCGAAGGGCTAGCCGACTGATCGCAGGAACTGCAGTGGCCCCTTGACTGGACAGGCAACGTCCACTTCGGGTAGGGTAGTCAGCAACGTGGGACCGATGTCACATGGGGTGCCGGGGAATGTCTTGCGTTCGACGGTTCGAGCCGCGTCTGTGCTCCTGGTGATTCGGTAGTGAGCGGCACCGTGCCGTCGCGAAGCCATACGGACTGACGGTTCCGGGTGGCGGCCGACGGGACGAATTCCCTGCTCTTTGTTCTCGACTTTGACTTTCCCGGGTCAAAGACCGGGTGCCTGTCACGGTCGCATTTCGGAGTGGGGCCATATGTATTGAGGGAGATTCAAGTTTATGCTGCGATCCGCCTCTTTATCGATGCTTGGAATAGTGATGATGCTGTCTCCATGCCTAGCTGGCGCAGAACGAATAGAATCTGCTTTTGGCATAAGCCTTTGTGAGAAATATACTCCGACTGCCTATGAAGAGAAGATAGAAATGTTTCATGGAACAGATAAGAAAGGTGAAGATTATCCAATTGTCTTTAAGAATGTTAAGCCACCTTTACCAAATGCAATGTTTCAAAATTATGACGTCTACGTTGACAATAAGGGAAGAGTACTCAACATAACGGGAAAAATCCTTGTAGATAAAGCACAGAAGATGGGTGTTTGTAGAGATTTGGAGCATTTCTTCGACGCCAAGTATGGGCAGTACAGTATGGTCTCCGACGATGGTGTCGTGAAGGAGCCCAGAAACAACAAGTATACCTGGGGACAGAGCTACAGGACGCCGCAGGGGGCTAGTCCCGCGAAAACCCACCGTCAGGTCATGATGCTTTCCATCGACCAGTGTGATGATCCCGGTGATTACATCCAGGTAAGGTATTTTGTCGAATCCGGATGCAAAGACGACGTCGCCGCGGAATCCGCTTCGAAACCCAAAGCACCTCTCAAACTGGCCATCCTGCCTTTCCTCACGACTGGCAGCGGTGATCTGGTGGCGACACGAAACGGGAGGGTTATTGTGGATGCCGTTGAAGATGTCTTGGATTCCGAGAAGCTGTTTGTCC
>CALBZH010000850.1 GCA_937889795.1 uncultured Syntrophobacteraceae bacterium
TTGTGGATGAGAGCAAACGGCGAGGGCAGTCGAGCGCCATGTATATTGCCACACGCATTGCCGAGCCCCTGCTTGCGACGGACTATCTTCGCATGAAGGACCTGGTGGACGAGGCCATTCGATCGAGCGACGACATCGTCTTTGTGTTCGTGCTCGGTCGGGTCGGCAAGCCTCTGGTCCACAGCTTCTCGGGCGGTTTCCCCGTTGACCTCGCCAAGGTCAATCCAGTGGCGAACGACGAGCCATTCAAGACGATGCTGATCACCACAGGCCGCGATTTGATCTACGATTTTGCCGTGCCGGTCGTGGTTGGCAACGAGCGACTCGGGACCGTGCGCCTGGGCATGTCTCAGGAAAAGATCGGCGGTGCGGTGGAGCGGCTTCTCGTGACCATCTTCGGGGTGACGGGCGTGTCGATCGTCGTCGCCGCCCTGCTGGGGACACTGCTTGCGCGCACGATGACCAAGAGAATCGATCTGCTCCAGCGCTCGGCGGAAGAGATCGCCAAAGGGAACCTGGACATTCAGACAGTTCCCCCCGCAAAGCTTTCGTGCTGGCGGTTCATGTGCTGTGAAAAGCAGGATTGCCCGGCTTATGGCGATTCCCTCCACCGTTGCTGGTACGTCAGCGGGTCATCAGGCTGCGCCGGGAGTGAAAAGGCATTTGCGCAGAGGCTCGAATCGTGTCGCAGCTGCACGGTGTATCGCACCAATTCGGGCGATGAGATCCAGCGTTTGGCCGAGCACTTCGACCTCATGGCCATGATCCTCAAAAGACGGATGGAGGACCTCAATACGTTGCAGGAGCGAATGATCCAGTCTCAAAAGCTCGAATCACTCGGGCAGCTGGCGGCCGGTGTGGCCCATGAGCTCAATACGCCTCTTGGCATCGTGCTGGGTTATTCGCAGCTCATGCTCAAAGATATTCCCGTGGATTCGGAGCACCATGAGTGGCTCAAGATCCAAGAAAAGCACTTGCGGATCTGTAAACGGATCGTCGCGGACCTGCTCCGTTTTGCTCGAACGACCGAGACTGACAAAAAGACGCTTGATCTCAATGACCTTCTTGATCAGGTCACTTCGGTCGTCGAGCACACGTTCGGTCTGCAGAAAATTTCGATAGAACGTCGCTTCGCAGCCGAGCTTCCGCTCATTTTCGGAGACAGGGAAAAGCTCCAGCAGGTCTTTCTCAACCTGCTGACGAATGCACACGACGCCATCGGCTCCGAAGGGCAGATCACCGTTTCCACTTTGGTCGGAGCGGAAAAGGGGGAGGTCGTCGTGGCGGTAGCCGACACGGGGAGTGGGATTCCTCCGGACGTCATGCCCAATATTTTCGACCCGTTTTTCACGACAAAGCCCGTTGGGAAAGGCACCGGACTCGGCCTTTCCGTCACGTTCGGCATCGTGAAGGACCACGGGGGGCACATTGAGGTGGTGAGCCGCGTCAGTCCCCCGAATGGGCATTCGACGGCGTCGGATCGGGCCGAGAGAGATCGAGGGACGGTGTTCACGCTGCATTTTCCCGTGCATTCGCCGGATGAGGATGCGAGCGGGTAGTCTGAGAAAGAGGAAGTTACTGGTTTCAAGGGGATACAATGGCGAATATTCTTGTGCTCGACGACGAGCCCGATGCGGTTGTTCTCATTCAGCGGATTCTCGCACGGAAAGGGCACCAAGTCGCCGTCTTCACGGAAGAAAACGAGGCCATTCACTTTGCCGAATCGTGCACCGTGGATCTGGCCATTCTGGATGTGAAGCTCAAGAAGATGAGCGGTGTCGAGGTCCTGGAAAGACTCAAGAAGATCAATCCCGCCATGCACGCCATGATGTTGACGGGCTTCCCAACCCTCGACACAGCCAAGACAGCGCTCAGTTTGGGAGCGGACGTCTACTGCGTCAAGCCCATCGAGATCGATGAGCTTGAGCAGAAAGTCGACGCGATCTTCGGAGGTTGAGCGACTACGCGCTCTTTACCGCACCTTCCTTCTCCAGGACTTCCCTGACCCAGCCCAGCGAGGCGATCATGTTGGGGAAGCCGGTGGTGGTCAAGGCGAGCAGCACGCTCTGGATGATTTCCTCGGATGTTGCGCCCGAAGCCAGGGCCTTTCTGGCACTGGATCGGACCGCGCCCTGGGAATTTGCCCCGACAGCGATCCCTAACTTCACCAGGTCCTGGACTTTCTGGTCCAGGGGTCCCGCCGCTCGACATGCCACCCCCAGTTCGTCGTACTTGTCGGCGATGTCTGCGTACTGCTGCCGAAATTTGTCGTAAATGTCCGGTAGATACATAGCCATTCTCCTTTGTCAGCTTGGTCGCTTGCCTCCCCGAGTGGACCAGCTCCCCCGGGCTGAATCGACGAATCTCACGATTCGTCTCCTAGAAGCGGAGACCGTCCTTCGAATATTTTCAGCTGTCCAAGGATTTCGGCGGCTATGCGAAGGGCCCGGAAGGCGTCTTCCTTGGACGGGGCTCCGATGGGGAGAAGACCTTCCTCTGCAGGGTATCGGCCCCTATAGATGCTGTCCAAGAAGTCGATATCCGCCTCCTCGACGCTAAGGGAGATTTTGAAATCCTCGGCTATCGCCAGTAACCTCCGTATGCTGTGCACCCGTTCGAGGTCCCATCCTTTCCGAAGCAGCTCCGCTTTCAGGCCTTTCTCCGTTGCTTGATGGGCGTTGTAACAGGTGCCTCTATAAAAACAACCCGCATAGAGATACCTGGCTTGAGCCAGGTCGTCGAGGGCTAGACCTACCCACTCATCAAGAGCGCTCTTCATATAAATCAACCGCCCCTCTTTCTGGACCTTTTTCAGGAAGGGACTTCCTCTACGGAACTCCCTCGTGAGCATATCCGTGGAGACCACGAGACAGTCCATTGCCATGCTTTTTCTCAAGTCGCGCAGTTTCTCGTCGATCTCCGCCGGGCTTCTTTGCTCCTGGGTGATCACCAGGAAATCCAGATCGCTACCGGTTCCGGATTTTGCCACGGAGCCAAATAAGACGATCGCCAGAGGATCCAGCTTCTCCAGGATCACCCTGGACGTCAGAAGTGCGTCTTGAAGGTCAGGCATCTTGTTCTCTCGAAATGAAGAGAGCAGTACATTCTTGATGGTTTGACCGTTGCTTGCATCCTGCATCATGCCCTCGCTCCGGTTTGGAGACAAGGATAATGTGGAGACCGTCTGGAGGTCGGAATTTCAGAGTATTTCCAGATCCTCGGGATCAGGAGAATGCCGTCGAGCCAAAGTGGATGCGGTTCGCCTTCCGATCACTCCTCCGCTGCAAGCACCTTGAACTCTCCCAGCTCCAGGAAGCCTCCACCGTGGTTCTTGAGGAGCATCAGCTTGATGAATTTTGCCTGAGTCGGATCGATCTTGAAGCTCTGGTCCGGCAGCGGTTTGCTGGGATCAACATTTTGCCGGTTGTGTAACGTGAACTTACCCACCGAGCTGAACCCTTGTTTGGGACCCTGAGTGGAGACCTGTACCTCCACTTCCTTGACCCAGTTGGAGGGATCTTCGATGGTGAAGGGATTGAACGCAAGTCGCGAGATCGTCGTCACCTTGGGTAGGACGAAGACGATCTCCGCCGCAGACTTGTCTTTGGAGCAATATCCATGTCCCTGACCAAGCTGACCGTCGATAAGGTTCTTTGCGGCCCAATCGCCATCGCTGTACTGGCTGGAGAAGTACACGAGCTTACCGCCGTTTTCTTCCGTCAGAACGTTCTTGAGCTTCTCGGCTTTCCCTTCATCGACAAAATGCCCCGTCAGTTTCACTTCACCCAATTGCATGTAGCCGCCGCCATGGTTGCTCTTGAGAAGCACCTTGACCCATCGAGCTTGTGCGGGCGCCAACTGGAAGACCTGCTCCGTCAGAGAGTAGGTGGGATCCTGGCTCTCCATCCGGGTATTGTCCAATTTGATGCTGGCCACCTTGGTGTACTCGCCGTTGGGATCCGAGGTGGACAGCCAGAGCTCCACATCCTTGGCCCAATTTTTTTCGGTTTCCGTGGTGTACGGGTCAATGATCACTTCGGAAACCACAGCTGGTTTTGGGAGCGCGAAGAGGATCTCCTGAGGGGCATTGTTCTTGGAACAGTACTCATGTCCTTTCCCAATGGCTTCATCGATCAGGTTGCGGGCCGCCCAGTCGCCGTCGCTATATTGGCTCGTGGCGAACAAAACCTGGGTCCCCTGGCTTGCGGCAAGGACGTTGACTTGGGTGCTGCCACTCTCCTCTTTGACTGGTGGCTCCTCCTTGACGGGCGGTGGAGTGGGTTTGGCTTCGGCTTTGACGGCGGACTTGTCGAGGGGCGCCATGTACTGCTTTTGGCCTAGACCAGCGCCAACCGTAACCACCACCCGGTGCCAGGAGCCATCCGCCTCCGCCAGGTCGGTGGCGTAGCTGAGAAGATACTGCCCGGTCAGTTGGGCGCTGATCTCTCGATAGAGACTTTCCAGGTCCGCCGAGGAGGGGGACGGGAAATATTGCCCGCCAGAGGCCAAGGCGATCTTCTTCAGGACGGTTTCGTCGACGCTTGCACCCAGGCCGATGGTGAAGACCGGCACGTTGATTTCGTTGGCTGAATTGACGACCTCGTCGACCGTTTTTGTGCTGAGCGGCTTGTTGGTGCCGTCATCGTCTTTCCCGTCGGTGAGGACGATGACCACTTTGCGCCCCTTCTTGTCTCCGAAGCTCTTGGTTGCCTCGTAGATGGCATCGTAGAGCGCCGTATTGCCCCGCGCCCTGATGCCACCGATGGCGGACTTGAGCGGACCCTTGGCCGTGGTGAAGCTTTCGATCACTTTCACCTTGTCACTGAAGTCGATGAGCAGCACCTCGTCTTCCGCGCGCACATTGTCTACGAAGGTACTGGCCGCCCGCTTGAGGTCGGGAATCGCGTTCTTCATGCTGCCGCTGGTGTCCAGCACCAGCACCGTGGCGATGGAAGGCAGCTGTGTTTCCACGGTGACAGGCGATTGCTCGACCTCATCTTCCTTGACCACAAAATCCTTTTCGCCAAGTCCTCGTATCATCTTTCCCGCGGCATCCAGCACGGAGACAAACAGCTTAATTTTCGGGAAAAGTGAGTTGTCGACCTGGTTAATGACAACTTGGGCATCGACATTCGTCGGCTTGACCTCCTGCGCCCGCGCCAGGCCGACTGTTCCATCGGTCCATGCACTCATGAGCAGCACGAGCAGGCTCAGAGCATACACCCTAACCATCTGTTTTCCATCGACTTGCTTTGCTCGCATGGCAGGCCCTCCCCCGTCTTGTCGCGATGGTGCAGAAATAAAACGCTAGACTTTCGGTCACCCAGGTTTCAATTATGAGATGGTAAGATGCTCTCAGACCACCTCGCCCTGCTCGATATCCATTGGGTGGTAGCTACAAGCTCTTGGACCGGGAATCTTGGATGATCTATTGGGTTAATGTATAAAATGTTACCAAAAAGAGCGGATCGGGCAACAGATCGGAAGAGCGTCGTGTAGGGAAAGAGTGTAGATCTCGGTGG
>CALBZH010000851.1 GCA_937889795.1 uncultured Syntrophobacteraceae bacterium
ACCACCGAGATCTACACTCTTTCCCTACACGACGCTCTTCCGATCTCACCACTTCACGCATGGGCGGCCTCCTTCCTGCCGGCCTGTCTCGCCAGCGCTTGGATTTCGCCCTTGAGCGCGACAAAGGTCTCGCGAAGCTCGGGGGATGTCTCGGCGATGATCCGTCCCTGGGAGTAAGCCTCCGCTATCGCCCGGTCGTAGGGAATGCTTGCCAGGATCGGGATCCCCTTATCGCTGCAAAACCGAAGAACAGCGTCGTTTCCGAGTCCGGCGCGGTTGATCACCGCGCCCATCGGCCTATTGAACGGTGTGAAGGCTCGCCAGGCGAGCTCGAAATCATAAAACCCAAATGGCGTCGGCTCGGTGACAAGAAGGATCACGTCGCTGTCCATGACCGCATTGACCGCCGGACAGCTCACCCCGGGAGGGGCGTCGATGATCGCATCCCCGCCCTTGGCATCCAGCATCCGCCCCAGCATGGCCTTGACGTGGCGCATGAGAGGCGGGCTCATCGCCTCACCGACTCGCAACCGTCCCATGAGAAAATGGACCTTTCCGGACACTCC
Organism: uncultured Syntrophobacteraceae bacterium; assembly: GCA_937889795.1. Lineage (GTDB taxonomy): Bacteria > Desulfobacterota > Syntrophobacteria > Syntrophobacterales > Syntrophobacteraceae > CALBZH01. The sequence goes on from CALBZH010000851.1 coordinate 567, forward strand.
CCAGCTGATTTCTCCCAGCTCGCGTGTGCCACGGGAAATGGCCTTCTCGGGACAAATGGCCATGCAGCCTCCGCAGCCATGGCACATTTCGGGAAACGTCAGTACCAGCGTCTTTAGATCGCTGATCGCTTTGAACTGGCAGAGATCGGAGCAGGCGCCACAGTGGGTGCAGAGCGCCTCCTCCACGACGGGGACGGGCATGTGGGCCTTTTCCGCTCCCGCGATGACGGGGTTAAGAAACAGGTGCAGGTTGGGCTCCTCGACATCGAGGTCCACCGCGTGAACCGGTCCATCCCAGACGGAGGCCAACGAGGCGGTCACCGTGGTCTTCCCCGTGCCGCCCTTGCCGCTCGCCACGGAGACAATCATCGTCCGGCCTCCCGGTTGGGAGCCTGGGCCGATTCAACACCTCCCGCCTTGAATCGTTCCACCGCTTGACGCACGGTCATCCCTTCCAGATTCTGTCCGACGTTGATGCCAGCCGCAGAAAGGGCTTGGAACGCCTTGGGGCCAACGTAGCCGCTCAAGACCCAGCTGACGCCCGCTCGCGCCACCAGCTCCGTCGCCTGAATGCCCGCGCCCTGGGCCATGACCTGGGTCTGGCCGTTGTCGATGTACTCAGTTTTCATGGTATCCAAGTCCACGACCAGAAACCCGGCAGCTCGGCCGAAACGGGGATCCACCAGGTCATCCAAGGAGGGACCTTCACTTGTCACTGCGATTTTACTCATCGTAACCACCTTTCCGTTCGTTGATCCGCGTCTGCGTGCGAGACACTCCGGACGCTCTTCTAAACCAAGTTGATGCCGGGGGCAAGGAAGTGGCAATCTCCGTGCCACTGGATGGAGGCGCACCGGGACGCGAAGAGGCTGGTACCCCGCGGCAGAAGGGCTGCACCCGTACGAGATCGATGCTAGTGCTCCGTCAAAGAAGTTATGCCGGGCAAGAAAACACCCCCCAACCCCCCTCGAAGGGGGAATCAAAGGGGGGTGTACCTGGCGAAACAAAGTTGACGGAGCACTAGATGGCAGATTCCGGATGCTCCATGAAACGAAGGCGTCTTGATCCGGCAGCCAGCATCTGGCATCACGTCCGTAGGATTGATGACTTTCGCCGTGCTGTACTCGAGGGAGTCCGTGGAGAGAGACCTTCATTCGGCGGCACCGTATTGAACCCTCTTGAGAGGACGCTCGGGTGCAAAATGAACCCAGATGATTGCGAGCTTGAAGGCGGGCGGAGAGGGCATGGCAGGGTCGGCGGGGCCGTTCTCGATTTCGAGGTGTGGAGACCCCCGCGTCATCCCGGCAGTCTTTTAGCGGGGATCCAGGTCCTTTCACCCTCAGTCTGGATTCCTGGACCAAAATCTGCCGGATGACGTTCTTCGGGGTTTGGGTCGCTAATGGACACGCTCCTGGGTGGCCGTGTCCTTAGCGATGTTCCAGGGGTCGGCCTCAGAAGGTGATGATCTGATATCCTTCAGCAAGGTAGCCCCTCATGGAAGGGTGTCCCAAGAGATCGTCCAGGAGGCGCATCCCCTGAGCCTCCGCCGCCTGGAGGGTTCCCATCTTAGCGGAGCATGCCCGGCAGGCCCCTTCGATGAGGTTTGCCGCCTTGGCCTTTTCGTAGAGCCGATTGAGGGGGCTCTCCGCTTTGGCCATCTCCGGGATAAGCTTGGTTGCGGCACCCTCGATGATCAGTTTGGCTTCGAAGCCCTTTTCGATCAAGTCGAGTCCGTTCAACAACACGTGCATGAAGCACATGGCTTCCCCGTTGAATGCAAACAGTGCGATCTTCTGTTTCATGAGTCACTCCTCAACCGGTCGTGACCACTTGAAACGGCCACGCCACGATGCCGCCTTCGATGAAGCACACGCGGTCGAATCCGGCGGCGTTCAGGATCAACTGGGCTTCGTAACCGCGCATGCTGATCTTGCAAAATGCCAGGATGTCCTTGTCTTTGGGCAATTCACCCAGGCGGGATCGGAGCATCCCCAACGGGATGTGGATCACCTGGTCGTACGGCAGGCGTATCATCTTGAATTCGTCCGGGGTGCGGACGTCGAGCAGGATCAGGTCGTCTTTGTTGTCGATGCGACGCTTTGCCTCCAAGGGGGAGATGGACTTGGCGATGCCTTCGAGCTTGTTCGCCAGGATGTGGGCCGTCGTGGCAATGGGATCGATGGGGGGGGCGTAGGGCGGTGCGTAGCCGAGATCGATCTGGGCGAGGTCGTCCACCGTGCCGCCGTAATACAAGGTGCTGGCAGCCACGTCCAGCCGCTTGGAGCCATCCCCGGGACCCACGACCTGGACGCCGAGCAGCTTTCGCGTTCGCTTGGATGCCACCATTTTAATGATCAGCGGCTTGCTCTTGGGCATGTAGTGCGGCGCGTCGGGCCCTGCCCAAATCATGGATTCAATCTCCGGCTCCACCTCTTTCGCCTGCTTTTCCGTGAGTCCCGTCCGTCCCAGAGTGTAGTCGAACGCCTGGCAGACTCCCGTGGACGTGATCCCGATGAAGGGGTGCGGGCGCCCGGCGATGTCGTCGGCGATCGTTCGGCCGTGCTTGTTCGAGGTCGATCCGAGGGGAACGAACAGAGGCCCGCGCGCGCTCGGGTCCACGGCATGGTTCACCACGCAGTCGCCGCCGGCGTAAATGTCGGGATCGCTCGTCTGACAGTAGCGGTTGATCAGGATGCCTCCCCTGGGAGCGCAGGCAAGGCCGGCTTCCCGCGCAAGCTCGTCGTTGGGCCGAACACCCGCGCCAACCACGACCAGGTCCGCCGGAATGGTCTGCTTGTCCGTCCGAACCGAAGCGACCTTCCCGCTGCCCTCAACGGCCAGCACCCGCTCTCCCAGAGCCAGGGCGATCCCTTTCAAGACCAGGTGCTTCTCGGCCAGCATCGCCATTTCGGGGTCCAGGAACTGCGGAAGGATCCGATCAAACATTTCCACCAGAGTGACGTTCAGACCTCGCCTTCGCAACGCCTCCGCCATCTCGATCCCGATGTAGCCCGCCCCGATGAGGACGGCGCTCTTGAGCCCTTGGGCCTCGATCTCCCGCACCATGCTGTCGGCATCGTCCGGCTGCCGCATGTACCAGACGTTCTGGAGCTCCAGGCCGGGTACGGGGGGTACGATCGGACGGCTTCCCGTGGCCAAAATGAGCTTATCGTAGGGGAGGTCTTCCTCGACACCGCTGTCGAGATTCCTCACGCGAGCCACTTTTCGCTCGCGGTCGATCCGGATGGCCTCGGTTCGGGTCAGCGTTTTGAATCCTTTTACCTTTTCAAAGAAGGGCACATTGCGCGCGACAGCCGCCGGTGTTTCCATGAGCATGGCCACATCGGGAAAAGTCCCCTCCACGTAGTAAGGGAGGCCGCAGGCCCCGTAAGAGACTTGATGCCCCTTGTCGATCATGGTTACGTCATACGAAGGGCACAAGCGTTTGAGACGGGAAGCCGCTTTAGGCCCGCAGGCGACTCCGCCCACAATCAGCACGCGCAGACTGTTTGGCATAATCTTGCTCCTCTTGTCGGTTTTGTTCAGACAATCGTTACCCTTGCTTCGTTCGGTCCGAGGCGAGTATAGCAGGTGACAAGCCCCGAACAAGCGTCCTCTTGCTTGAGCTGGCGGCGCTCATCAGGCGCTTGCGCGCTCCCCCTTCCTCATCCAGTCCTGAATTGCGGCATGAAATGCCGCCGTTGCCAAGAACGCACAGTGTACCTTGCTCTTGGGAAGCCCGCGCAACAGCTTGAGAACCGTGTCGCCTCCAATGAGGATCGCCTCGTCAAGCGAGCGTCCCGTAGACAACTGGGCCACGGTGGAGCCGCATTGCTGGGCTGCCTGGTCACCGTCGGTCACGAACCGTGCGTTGGTGATTCGCTCCCCACGGATATGGAGATAGAATTCCAACGTCTTTCCGCAAGTTCCGGTGACCGTTCCAAAGCCCGAAGGGTTCTCGAGTGTGCCCATGAACCGCGAGTCCAGCTGCAGCTCGATGTCCTGTCTCCGGAAGAGGTCTCCCGGATCCTCGAAAAGCTCGGGCTCAACATCGAGCATCACTTCGCATGTGCCCATTTCCGAATTCAGTGCTTCTCTTCTCATCACAAGCCCTTTCCGTGCAGGGAGAATCAAGACGTCAGGGATCCGCTGAGGCAATCGCCATGCCAGGCTGGAACATCTCCCGGATGACCGAGTGCGCTCGATCATCCATCCGTCTCCGATGGAACGACCCTGCGCGTCTGTTCGTCCCAGAACTGGCGATAAACCTTGCCGTGCTGCATGAGCTCGTGATGGGTTCCTTTCTCGACGATGCGGCCCTGGCGGATGACGACGATCAGGTCGGCGTTCGCCACAATGGGCAAATGGTGGGAGACCATGAAGATGGTTCGGTGCTCCATGAGTCGATCGAAAGCCTCCATGACCTGGACTTCCGAAGAGGGATCGAGTCCCGAGGTCGGCTCATCCAGGAGCAAAATGGGGGCATCCCGCAGCAAGGCCCTCGCGATGTGAATCCGCTTCGCCTGCCCTCCGGACAGCTGGACGCCACGTGCTCCGAGGATGGTCTGGTAGCCTTCAGGAAGGGCTTCGATGAAATCATGGGCATTGGCGAGCTTGGCCGCCCGGATGACGTCCTCTTCAGAGGGCTGCTCGCCGGGTTTTCCGATGGCAATGTTGGCCATGACGGTGGTCCCGAAGGTGATGACGTCCTGCGGCACGATGGCCATGGCGGCTCGCAGGGAATCGAGGGTGTAGGTGCGCACGTCGATCCCGTCGATCAGGACTCTTCCTTCAGCGGGGTCGAAAAAGCGGGGAATGAGGCTGAGAAGGGTCGATTTGCCCCCGCCCGAATCCCCGACGATGGCAATCT
>CALBZH010000852.1 GCA_937889795.1 uncultured Syntrophobacteraceae bacterium
CCACCGAGATCTACACTCTTTCCCTACACGACGCTCTTCCGATCTCCTCCGGAGGGTAGTCACGGGCGCACTTCATAGCCTCTCGAAAGGCCGGCTTCCCCATGACGTTCACCACGAATTCGCCGGTCGTCCGGATGTTTCGCAGCGTATCTCGGGGCAGGGCAGACGCGATGGCGATGAGCGGCAGGGGTCTCAGGATGGGCATCACGCAGCTGTAAGGCGCGCCATTGGGGATGCCCTCCCCGTCAACCGTCGTGATCACGGTGACCGGGAGCGGCAAAAACCGTTTGAACATCTCCGGGGCAAGCTCCATGTTCTCCTCCTCCGCATGGGGGGTAACCCGTTCAGCCGAAAAACCATTGGCGGCGGCCGAGCGTCGGTCAGCCGCCATCCTTGCTCACCTTCCCTCGAGCGCCTCCCTGGTGGGCCCGTACTTCGACCCCCTCAGCTCCGGACGATCGAGGAAGAAATCGATGGACAGCTTTCCCGTGATCGGGTGATAGTCCACCACCGCTCCGACCTCGAACACCTCTTTCAGAAGCGCGGACGTCAACACGTCCTCAGGGCGACCATGGACCCGCACGCGCCCGCTGTAAAGCACAAAAAGGTGGTCACAGTAGGCTGCGGCGAAGTTCAGGTCGTGCAGGACGGCAACCGTCGTCACCCCAAGATTCCTGACGCTCTCCAGAATCTCAAGGGTGTAGCGAATATCCAAGTGATTGGTGGGCTCATCGAGGACGAGGAAAGGCGCTTTTTGGGCCAAGGCTCGTGCGATGAGCGTTCGCTGCTTCTCGCCGCCGGATAGGGTCGCAAAGGGTCTCGTCTGCAGCCCGAGCATCCCGACCTGATGCAGAGCCTGGTGAGCCACGGCCAAGTCTTCGGGGGTGAATCCTTCCATGGCTTGCTTGTGCGGGTGACGGCCCATGAGCACCATCTCGAGCACCGTGAAGTCAAACTCCGTACTGGTCTCCTGGAGCACTACCGCTATTTTCGAAGCCGCTTCCTGGGGCTTCATGTCCCAGACGCTTTGGCCATCGAGCAGAACAGATCCCGCATTGGGGCGCAGAGCCCGGTAGATGCAGCGCAGAAGACTCGACTTCCCGCTGCCGTTGGGGCCGATGATCCCGACCAAGTCGCCGGGACGTGCGTGTAGCTCAATGGAATCGAGAATCTTATGAACCTTATCGGGCGACCAACTAACGCCCACTACATCCAATTGCATGGTCACGCTCCACGGGTGCAGCTCTCTACGATGCATCAGCCACTGGAAGAACGGGGTTTCTCAGAAGGCCGCGTTGATGGGGATTCCCTCCGGCTGCAAAGCTGTTCGCGCCAGCAGCACGTGGCCCCAAGCCCGAACGATGTCGTGGGGATTCAAGGCCTCCATCCACCCGTTCGACCTTTCAGGAAGCCAAGGCATCGCGACAAAAAAAGCCGAGAAAGCTTCGGCAACTTCGATTGCCGTCTGGCCTTCTCGGCTCGATTCCCACGTGGATCGGCACAAACGATAATGGAGTCGATTCGGGCAGCAGGCTCCAATCAATCGCCATCCCCTGGCAGGGGAGCGTGGCAGCCATTCGGCCCGACAATGTCCGTCGCCATCCTGAAGGAGGAGGCGACAAAGCGGCTGCTTGCCGCCGGTTCAATGCACGTGAAAAAAAGTGTTTGCATTAATACCGGTGCTCCTTGGTGGTGTCAATGTAAAACCGCTGCGGGTAATCGGCGGAAACGCATGGGCTTCGCTCAGGCTGCGAGCAAAACGCGCTGCATCAAGCCTGGTTGTTTTCAAGAGGCCCGACAGTACAACGAGTGATCTCGCGCCGGTTGTTGACCGGCTCCTCTTCGCAATTTCCAATATAATGGAGCGGGGAAAATGGTGCATTGTGTCCTTAACCCGGGAAGCAGCACAAGGGCAGGATAGCCAAACGAGAACCGCTGAGAGAAGACCCTAGTCGTAGTAGGCCAGGACAATGGGCCCTGAAGGGTCCGAAAACCTGATGAACAGGAGAACGACTATGGAAGGAAAACACGAGCACAAGCATCTGCACGCCCATGAGCACACGCATCTTCACACGCACGCTCACTCCCATGGCGGGGAGGAGCACACTCACGAGCACGCGCACACGCATGCCCATGAGCATGTTCACGAGCATCTTCACGAGCACACGCACGGAACCGCCCCGCATGTGCATGACCACGAGCACGGCGGTGAGCACGGGGGCCATGACCACGATCACCCGGGTCATGAGGCCGAGCATCACGACCACAAGCACTGAGACATCGCAGGCAGAGCATCCCACCTGCCTCCCTTCGGATGCTCTGCCTCCCCGCAAGACTTCCATCATCGC
>CALBZH010000853.1 GCA_937889795.1 uncultured Syntrophobacteraceae bacterium
TTCGTCTCGCTCGACGACTACCTTCGTGCCGCAATCATCGCACCGTCTGCAGACCGTAAATCCGGTCACCGTTTTTTCGCTCTTGTCCACACCCGTCTCCAAACACCCTCACCTCATCCACGGAAGCGTATCCGATCGAGAGACTCCCCATCCATTGTGCGGCACACTGCTGCTTCTTGAAAGGGCAACAGCCCACACCCGAGCTCATCTACCGTATGAAATCGGAAGAAGGATTTCTTCTCATGAAAAAACCGCGCATCCCCACTCACTGCCAACGCAATCCTTTTACCACAAAACCCGATCAAATCCAACCGAGCGAGGCGTGGACAGGATCAGATCGAGAGGAGGATTGTGGTGCAGAGCTCTTCTGTGATAAGCTCCGATCTTCAGTCGCCGTTCCTGTCGGGGTATTTCGCCGGTACCACTTCCCGACCTGAGAAATCACTTGTGCTGCATGAGCTTGCCAATGCCATCGCTCTTTCGCTCGATTTGGATGTGGGTTTCGACCATTACGCTGATCATGATCTGGGTTCCGCTGCTGGCTTTGATCCGCATCTTCGACCGCAATCCAGTCAGGTTTCGGACCGGCCGGTGGTTCCGGCGTCTCGGCTCCTCCATCGTCCGCATCAATCCCGCCTGGAGGGTGCATCTGGAGGGGCTTGACCGTGTCGATCTTTCGCGAGCCTATCTGGTTGCAAGCAACCATCAGTCCATGGTCGACATCCCCTTGCTCTGCCTCCTTCCTTGGGAAATGAAGTGGATCGCCAAGACAGAGCTCTTCAAGATCCCGCTGGTCGGCTGGATGATGCAGATGGCGGGTGACATTCCCTTGGATCGCAGACAGAGAGCGGGTGCCCAGGCCCTCCTCCGGGCGAAAGGCTACCTCCAGAAAGGGTGCTCGGTCATGGTCTTCCCAGAGGGAACACGATCGAGGGACAGCAAGGTCCACGGGTTCACCGAAGGGGCGTTCGCCTTGGCCATTAAAGCCGGAGTGCCCGTTCTGCCCATCGCGATCGAAGGCTCCCGCGATTGCCTCCCCAAAGGCGGTTGGCGGTTTGGCGACCCCAAGGACATCCATATCCGGGTCCTGGATGCGATTGACACCTCAGGGCTGGGGAGCAAGGATGCCGTTTTGCTGCGGGACCGCGTCAGATCGTCCATCATCGACCAAGTGGCTGTAATTCGGGGAGCTTCGGTCAATGAGGTCGATGCCGCCTTGCCCGCTACCCGTGACGCGAGCCACACCGGTGAAACAGATCGAGCCTTGGGCTGAACGGCTTCCAAGCGCTCCAACCGCATGCGACATGAACGACGATTCCGTCCTCGAGGCCCTTCGACAGGGTCGCTTCCTGAACATTGCCCACCGCGGAGCGCGCTCCATTGCGCCCGAGAACACCCTGGCGGCCGCCGCCGCTGCTTTCGCCTCCGGAGCGGACCTATGGGAGCTCGATGTCTCCGCTACCAAAGACGGCGCATTGGTGGTCGTTCATGACGACACCCTCGATCGGACCTCCAATATCGCTGACGTGTTTCCCCAGCGTTGCCCCGGACGCGTGTGCGATTTCACCCTCGAGGAGATCCGTCAATTGGATTTTGGGTCTTGGTTCGTACGAACGGACCCTTTCGGCCAGGTCCGAGCGGGAGTCGTCTCGAAAACCGCTTGCGAACGCTTCGTCGGCATCCAGGCCCCGACCCTCCTGGAAGCCCTCGCCTTCACAAGGGATACCGGTCGTGCCGTCAATATCGAGATCAAGGACCAACGATCGACACCCCATCGCGGCTCCATCGTGCGGAAGGTGGTGTCGGCCGTCGAGTCGCTTGCAATGGCCGACCGGGTGATCATCTCCTCCTTTCACCACGGCTACCTGGAGCAAGTCCGTGCGCTTTCCTCCTCGATGATCTGCGGGGTTCTGACCTCCCGCGGCATGAGAAGCGTTCAAGCATCGCTGCTACGACTCGCCCCCGCGACGTACCATCCAAGACTGACCGCCATTGACGCGGACCAACTGGAAGCCTTGAGCGAAGCAGGACATCACGTTCTGATCTGGGTGGCCAACGACCGCACCACCATGATCAGACTTCGTGAGCACGGCGCAAGCGGACTTTTCACCGATTTTCCTCAGGTCCTGAGCGAACTGCTCAACGCTTACCGTGCTCACTGACTGAATGGAAGACCTCATGATTCGGATCGCACTGTTCACAGCACTGGCCGAAGAGCACGCATTCCTGCGCCATCTGACCCCACCTTGGGAGCGCCTGAAGCTTCACGCCGTTCGCACTTACCGGAAGCGGTTCAACAACGTTACGTGCACTTTGTACGAGACGGGCATGGGAAGGGAGGCGTTCGAAAGAGCCTTCGAATTCGCCTTTGCGGATGGTGATTTCGATCTCGTTGTGTCCGCGGGCTTCGCGGGAAGCCTGGACGAGACGATAGACGTGGGTGCTGTCTGCGTGGGGGAGCGTTTTTTAGCCTTGTCTGGAGCGCTGCCTCTCCAGCCAGAGAGGACGCTCCTGGCATCCCCGACAAGACCTGCCGCGCTCTGCTTCACCAAAGCGTGGGATCTGAGACGGGCGCGGGTAGCCACCGTGGAACGGCTGCAGGATAAGCGGTCGCTTGCGGAAGCGATCGGGGGACGGGCAACACTCGTCGATATGGAAACGTATCATGCGGCAATGGGCGCAGCGAAACGGTCAGTGGCCTTCCTGTCGCTACGGTCCGTCAGTGACGGGCTGAACGATCCGATCGACTTCGACGTCGAGACGCTCATCTCCGCAGATGGGCACATCCAGATACACCGAGTCATGCGGGAGATTGGCCGTTCTCCGCGCCTGCTCGCCTCCCTGATCACCGCGTGGCGGCGGTCGCGGCGGGCGGCGGCCCCTTTGGCCAAGGCGCTCCGTGCCTTCCTGACCCTACCCTCAGGGGACTTGAGGCGCATCATCGAGGAGCAGCGCGTTTCGATGGTCCATGCGCTGGAGAGCCCATGCCGGTGAATCCGCAAAATCTCCAAGGTGGGCTTCCAGCTCGCTTCGTGTTGCATGAAGATGCTTGTAATGGGAGAAGAGCGCTCCGAGGAGTGTCGGTACCGCCACAATGAGGCAGCCCGTCACGCCAAGCAGATGCTCGCCGATCCAAAACGTGATGGCCAAATTGAAGACCATGATCCCGAGATACAACGCAGGTCCCAGCATCCCGATCCACGGGACGCTGGTCAGGGCGCCGCGCCCCTCAGGCTCCAGAGACGGCACGCGATCGAGCACCTGCAGCGCACCAACCAGCACAACGCCCACCAGGAGCCATCCCCCGAAATTGCTCATGGGAATCCCGAAATAGATCCCCGGATGCCGATACCCGTAGATCTGGCCGAGAAACCAACGGTAGCCCTGGAGCGCGACGGGATCGATGATGATGTCGAGCAGCACGAAGAGACATGCCCCCAGAACCCAAACGCGGGGGGACCGCCTGATGGCCCTCGTTTCCAGGATAAAGATGTTCCGCGCCTTGAAGACCACCGGACTCAGAAGAAAAATGGCCAGGTTGTAACTGCAGTAAGAGAGAAACACGTAGGAGAGCGAGTCCATGAAAGGCACGCCCAAGACCCAGAGCTCCCGGTCGACCGTATCGGGGATGTAGTAATAATCCCCGTAAGGAAACCCCAGATGGATGGACGAAAGCTCCGAGATCCATGCGAGGCCGTATCCGACGGGAAGGTAAGCAAACGCTCGCCGCCACCCCATGTGAGCACTCCCTGCTATCAAGTACACGACCAGGAAGACGAACACGTAGGGCCGCAGGATGATCGTTCCCCACAAGAGCTGCACCCAATCAGGCATGGAGGTTCCAGCGCACCATTTTTAGCAGATCTTTTCCCTTGAGCTCCCGCACGACCGTTGGCTCAAACCCACAGTGAACCATGCACTGAGCACAGCGAGGGTCCTTGCCGGAAACGTAGTAATCCCAATCTGTATGCTCCATCAATTGGTCGAAGGTGGCGTAGTGCCTGTCCGTGATCAGGTAGCACGGCGATTTCCATCCGCGCGGATTCCGGGTGGGATTGCCCCAGGGCGTACACTGGAGCGCACGATTGCCGGTCAGAAACTCCAGATAGAGCGGATTGCTGATGAGGGGGAACCGATGCTGCCAGGTGACGATACGCCTGAATTTGCCCATGATCTCCTGGCGTGACATGAAGACGTCCCGGATCACCTCTTCGTAGCTGAAGCCGGGCGCCACGAGGATCCCGTCGACCCCAGCCGCTGCCAATTGCCCGAAAAGCACCTCCAGATCGTCCACGTTGGTTTCCCGGTAGACGGTCGTGTTGGTCGAGACTCGAAACCCAAGGGCCTTGGCCGCCCGTACTCCGGCGAGGGCTTTCCTGAATCCACCTTCCTTACAGATGATCTGGTCGTGAACGGCCTCAGTTCCATCGAAATGCACATTCCAGGTAAACCGTGGGCTCGGACGGAACCGATCCAAGGACTCCTCAAGCAGCAGCCCGTTGGTACAGAAGTAGATGTGCTTGCCTCTGCGGAGGACTTCCTCCACCAGCTCCGCAACCGACCCGTAAAGCAGCGGCTCCCCGCCGGTGATCGTGATTACGGGAGGCCCGGACTCGTCCACGGCCCGCAAGCACTCCTCCAAGCTCATTTCTTGATTCATCGTACTATGATATTCCCGAATCCGCCCGCAGCCCGAGCATGCCAGATTACACCGGTGGGTGGGCTCGAGCATCAAGACCAGCGGAAACCGCTCCCGTCCGATGATCTTCATTTTCAGCAAGTAGTTCGACATCGAAGCGTAGAGACTCAATGGAAAGCGCATTCAACCCTCGATTCTGTTCGCTCATCAGCACCGCGACGCGGCGTATCCATGGCTGCGAAACCAGTCCACCGCCTCGCGAAGGGCGAGCCACACGGGCGTCTGCGGCAATCCCAAGTCCCGCACGGCTTTGGAAGCATCAAAATACATATGGTTTTTGGCCATTCTCACGCCTTCGAGTGGAATCAAAGGCTCCCGCCCCGTCAGCCTGGATATCACCTCACTCACTTGAGCCGCGAGCAGAACAGGACCAAGTGGAAGACGGCGTCGTGAGGCACGGATTCCGGAGACGTCCTCCAGCATCAGGAGGATCTCGCTCAACGTGAGATTTTTATTCCCTAGAATATACTTCTCCCCGGTCCGTCCCCGTTCCAGAGCCAGCAAGTGCCCTGCCGCCACGTCCTTGACATGGATGAGGTTGAGACCCGTATCGACGAATGCGGGAAGCCGCTGAGACAGAAAGTCCACGATGATCTTGCCCGTGGGTGTGGGCTTGTAGTCGCCGGGGCCAATGGGGGTACTGGGATGAACAAACACAACGTCCAGTCCCGCGGACAGATAGCCTTCCGCCTTGCGCTCGGCAAGGTATTTGGAGCGCTTGTAATGGCCCACCATGTCGGCAAGGCACCTCGGCGTCTCCTCATCCGCGGGCAGGCCGTTGTTGCGTGCGCCAAGGGCACCGACCGTACTCGTGTAGACCACCCGATCGACCCCGTTTGCCAGGGCGGCTTCGAGCACGATTCCCGTGCCCGCCACGTTGGTCGCGTACATGTCGATGGGGTCTTTCGCCCAAAGGCGATAGTCCGCAGCCACATGGAACACCGCTGTCGACCCAGCCATGGCGCGCCGGACAAAATCGCGATCGCGTAGGTCTCCCACGCACCACCTGATGCCTTCCTCGTTTCGGAACGGGCTTTGACTGTCGCCGCGCCTCAGCGCGACAACCTCCCACCCGTTGCCCAACAGGAGCTGCACCAGATGATGCCCGACAAACCCCGTTCCTCCCGTGACAAATGCAGTCGGCATTCTCTCACCCTTGCAAACGGTTGGCCCCCCAAAATCGCCCCATTACATAACAGAAGTCGCAATGGTCCGCAACGACGCGCAGCCTTCCACAAGATCTTCACGCATCCCAGACTCAAGACTCGTCACGGTCTTCATCCTTGTCCGTCCTCCCGGAGCCTCCAAGGTTGGGATTCCCGCTTTTCGGCAAGCGCGTCGGCCCGGGAATCCTCGGCGCACCCTTGCCCATGACCGTGAAGGATCGCGCCTCCATTCTACGGACTGGCTTGACAACCGCACGCCGTGCCTCCTCGGACAGGTCGGTCCCCAGCGCCTCTCCGTGGCTCTTCAAACCGATCAGACGGGCCAAGTCCGCGGTAAGCCCTCCCATACGGGCCATCTGGCTCCGCATCTCCTGCGATAACGAAGCACTCTCGTCGGCACTCGCAACGTTTTGCTGAACGACCCGATCCAGTTGTTGGACGGCGAGGTTCAGATTTTCAATCCCTTGTGCCTGTTCGCCGGAGGCCGCTGCAATTTCACGAACAAGCCCGCCGAAACGGGTCACCATCGACTCCACCTCCAGGAACTCGTCATTGGTCCTTCCGACCAGCCCCACTCCCGCGTTGATCTTCCTCACGGTTGCCTCGATGAGGACGGCTGTATTCCGGGCCGACTCCGCCGCCCTCATGGCCAAGTTCCTCACTTCATCCGCCACGACGGCGAACCCGGCTCCAGCCTCACCGGCACGAGCCGCTTCGACGGCCGCGTTCAGAGCCAGCAAGTTGGTCTGAAAAGCGATTTCGTCAATAGTTTTCACGATTTTCTGCGTTTCCTCGCTCGCCCGGGAAATCTCTTCCATGGAGGTAGTCACCTGTTGCATGGATTGATTGGCGTTCTTCACGATTCGGCTGGTCTCCTGCATCAATTGGTCAGCCTGCCCTGCGTTCTCGGCATTGAGCCGGGTCATGGAAGAAAGCTCCTCCAAGGACGAGGATGTCTCTTCAATGGCCGCTGCCTGCTCCGCAGCCCCTTCCGCCAATCCCTGACTCGCCGAAAACATTCGGTCGGAAGCCTTCTCGACTTGCTGGGCACTCGCACCGAGTCCGGCGATCGCCCGACCAATTGGCAGCGTCGTGCCTCTTGCCACAATCCATGAGAAGAGGAGCCCCCCGCTCGCCAGAACCAGAACCACGGCCAGGAAGATGGTCCGGACCTCGTTCAGCTCCTTGATGATGTCGTCCACGTAGACCCCGGAGCCGATTACCCATCCCCAAGGCTCGAACAGCTTCACGTAGGAAATCTTGGGAATAGGCGTCTTGTCATTGCCCCTCGGCCACATGTAGTGGACGAATCCCCCGCCGCTTGCCTTGCAGACGCTGACCATTTCCATGAAGAGCCGCTTCCCGGTTGGATCGGCGTTGTCGACAAGCGATTTCCCGTCCAGCTCGGGCTTGAACGGGTGCATGATCATCTTCGGCTCGAGGTCATTGATCCAAAAGTACTCCTGGCCACCATAGCGTAAGCTCTTCACCCTGAGAAGCGCCTGCTTCCGCCCCTCCTCCGCCGTAAGCTCACCCGCCTTGATGCGCGCCTCGTATTCGGCCAAGAGGCTGGAGGGAACCTCGACCACATTCATCAACATCGCCTGTTTGTCCCGGTAGATCCGGTCCTCGATCCTCGCGTAGACCCACGCGAGAACCACTGTGAAGCAAACAACCCCTCCTGCCCCCACGATCATCATCTTGGTCGACAGCTTGAAACGATTCAGCATGGTGCTTCTCCTTCCCCCCTGGACTCTACGGATTCCACGGCATGAAGGGGCAAGGGTCCCCCACAGACCCCGAACAAACCCCTTTTCCCTTCCAACACCGAAAAGTGGAGCAAGCATCATTCACGGAAGCTCACTCGGAAGCTAAATGTCGAGCACGAAACAACGTGGGTATCAAAGGGGCACGAGGATCAGGAAAGACCGCGCACTCGGGGCTTTCCCCATGTCTCGATATCAGAGGCTTTGGCGAACGCCGTCGAGCGGCATCCCTGCTGTGTGCTTCCCACAGAAACCACTTCCCGAAGCAGATAGGATGCCTAAGCTATCAAATACCCTTCAATTTCCGGGTTTGGGGACGTGCTCTCGGACGCCCTCCTGCCTTCTCTCCTGGATGCGCATTTCGCGCCGGGCCTTGGCTTCTCGGTTTCGTCGGATGTCCTCATCCGTTTCCAGCGCCAACGGCGGCACCACGATGGGATGCCCGTCTCGATCCAAGGCAACGAAGGTCAGGTAGGCCGAGGAGGTATGGCGGACCTCGCCGGTGAGGAGATTTTCGGCCTCCACCCGGACTCCCACTTCCATGGAGGTCCTGCCCACGTAGTTCATGCTTGCTTTCAAGATCACGAGATTCCCGATGAAGACCGGTCGATGAAAATCGAGGCGGTCGATCGATGCCGTCACCACATTGGCGCGCGCATGACGGACCGCGACCGTACCGGCGGCCGTATCGATGAGCTTCATGATCACGCCGCCGTGGACGTTCCCGGCGGGATTCGCATCCTGAGGATTCATCACCTGGGCCATGATGACCCTGCTCTCGTCAACTCGTTTTCCTTCCAATTCCTACCCTCGTCATCATTAGACTTTGGTTTGCCTCAGGTCTGGGGATCCCCGTCGCTTGACACGGACGTCTCCACCTTCAGGCGGTACTTGTCCATTTTGGCGAGGAGCGTCGGTCGCGACAAGCCGAGCAGCCGCGCGGCCCGGGATCGGTTCCCTCCAGCGAGGTTCAGCGCCTCGCTGATGAGGATGGCCGCAAATTGATCCATGTGGCTGTCAAAGAGGTTGTCCCCCTTTTCGGTCTGGAGCCCTTTGCGAATCCACTGCCGAATCAGCTCGGTGAATGCGGCTCCCGCGACATTCTTAGGAAAGAGATCCTCCCCGATCGCTTGGGTGACGTCGTCGGCTCCGATGGGGCAGCCGCGGCTGAAGATCAGCGCCTTCTGGAGCGTATTGGCGAGCTCGCGGACGTTGCCGGGCCAGGAATGCTGCGCCAGCATCGCCTTGGCCATCTCGGTGATACCGGGATTCTCGATTTCCATCTCACGGGCATGGCGCATCAGAAAAAAGTCCGTGAGCAGTGGAATGTCCGTTTGCCGCTCCCTGAGAGGCGGCAGCCAGAGGGTCACGACTTTCAGCCTGTAGTAGAGATCCTCGCGAAAACGGCCGCTCGCGAGTGCCCCTTCAAGATCCCGGTTCGTCGCGGCGATGATCCGTACATCGACGGGAATCGTCTCGCGGCCGCCCAGCCGCTCAATGCTCTTTTCCTGAAGCAGCCTCAGGATCTTCGCCTGTATCCCGAACGGCATGTCCCCGATTTCGTCCAGAAGCACGGTCCCGCCGTTGGCCTGCTCAATGCGGCCCACCCGCCGACTGACCGCCCCCGTGAACGCCCCTTTCTCGTAACCGAACAGCTCGCTTTCGAGCAGCGTTTCGGGAATGGCCACGCAATTGATCACCATGAAGGGCTTCTCGGCACGCAGACTGTGCTGGTAAATCGCCCGGGCAACGAGCTCCTTCCCCGTCCCCGACTCGCCGCGAATCAACACCGTGGCGTCCGTCGAAGCCACCCGTCCAATGGCCTTGTAGACATCCTGCATGGGCTTGCTCCGGCCGATGATCGCGTCGAGCAGTGCCGGTGCCGCCGCATCCGTCCCATCACTGTCCAAAGCCACGCGGGATCGCATGAACCGTCCCGCGTCGATGGCCTGGCCGATCAAGGTGAGAATGTCCGGAATGTCGAAGGGCTTCAAGACGTAATCGAAAGCGCCCATCTTGGTCGCCTCGATCGCCGTCTCCGTGCTGCTGTAGGCTGTCATAATGATGACGGGGAGCTTCGGCTGCAAGACGCGAATCCGCTGGAAAGCCTCGAGACCGCTCATTCCCGGCAGTCGGACATCCATGATGAGCAGATCAAAGCGGCCCGTCTGAATCTGGGCGATTCCCGACTCGGCCGTCGAAGCCACACGAACCGCGTGTCCCTCCTGAACCAGCAGCTTCTCGAAGCTCTGCCTCAGCTGGGGGTCGTCGTCGACGATCAGGATCGAAGCCATACGCCCTCCGCCTTGCACGGCAGGGTGATGATGAATGTCGCTCCCTTCCCCTCCTTGGACCGCAAGCTCAGACAACCGTCGTGATCCTCGATGATCCGCTCGGCGATGCTCAAGCCCAGCCCCGTGCCCTCCTCCTTGGTGCTGAAAAACGGCTGGAAGATCTTATCCTTGATCTCCTCGGGGACTCCCGGTCCGTTGTCGCTCACCCGGATGACCACAACATGTCCCATGGGCTCCGTCATTCCTTCCTCCTCCCGGATGACGATCTTGCCTCCCTCCCCCATGGCGTCGCAAGCGTTGACGAGTAGATTGACGAGCACCTCCTTGAGCTGCTCCGGGTCGGCCTCGATGTCCGGAAGACGCCGTTGCCGGTAAAGCTCGACTTCCACGCCATAAGACTCGAGCCGGTGACGCAGCAGCTGAATGGCCATATCGACCACGTCGGAGGGGCTGACACTCTGGATCTTGAGCTTCGGGCGCCGCGAGAACTCGAGAAAGTTGCGCACGATGGTATCCAGATGCCGAATTTCATCCGAGATCACATCCATGTCCTCTTTTTCGCTCGGGCTCAGCTGAAGCGATCGGGCAAGCGAGAACAACCGCATTTTGACCGAGGTCAGGGGATTGCGAATGCTGTGCGCCACCCCCGCGGCAAGCTTTCCCACCATGGCCAGTTTTTCGGATTGCACGAGGTGCTCGCGACTTTGCTGCAATTCGGTCTGGGTCTGGTCCACGTCTTCAATCAGACTCCTCACCCGTTGACCGATAGCCCGCACCTCGTCATCGACGCGCCCCGCCTTGATCGAGGGGTCCGTTTCGAGGGCCATCCGACGCAGTGGCCCAAGGACCTGGAAAATCAGGATGTAAACGAGAAGGCCGCCAAGACCGAGGGCGGCGATCATCCCCATGATCGCGAGCAGGCTCAGAGAGCGGACCTCCCGGCTCAGGTCCGTTCGTGCCAAAGCGATGCTGGTCTTGTGCAAGTCCTTATAGCGCACGCAGAGATCATGGATGGCTAAGAACTGCTGACGCAGCCCCTTGTGCAGCGCGAGCCCACCCTCGCGATCGCCCTTGCCGTAGCGCTCGATCACCTCATCCCGCGCATGGCAGTAGCGAATGTAGCGACCGTCGATCTCGTTCAGAATCTCCCTCTGAGCGCCGTTGGTCGCCGTCTCCCGAGCCCGCTTCAGCCATTCCTCGAAGCGGGCATTGTGCTCTTGAAGGGAGCGAAGCCAGGCAGAATCGCCATCCAAGAAGTAGTACGTGAGGAGCCCTTTTTGGGTGGTGAGGGAGGACTCCAGCTCCTGAGCCACCTCCAGGGCTCTGACGTCTCCGTCCACGACCGTGGTCAGCAGACCGTGGATACGATAGATCGCGAAGACCGTGACCAGCGCTCCACCAAGCGTAAGGCCGACCAAAATCACGACGCACATCAGAATGCGGGTTCGTAACGTGGGCGATGCCAGCTTCACAGGCGGTCGAAACCTCCTTCACGACGATGGAGCGACAACCGACCGGAGCCAGAAGCATCGTCCCAGCGCACCCCTCGCCGTCTCCAACTGGAACCGCTCATGCCAGCCCCAACACTTTTTCGGCGTTCCCACCAGCGATGGCGCTCACTTCCTCAGACGTCAGGCCGGCCTGTTCCATTTCCTGCCAGTACCGTTGAGGAGGAAGGAGTGGATAATCGCTCCCGTACAGGATTTTCCCGGCCGGCAGCGCCCGCGACATGACCCGGTAAATGCTGGATTGATACACAAACGGGGAGGCCGCCGTGTCGTAGTAGACTTGGGCGAGCGCTTCCGGGCCGTCCCGTTTGAGCAGTTCGTAGAAGCAGAGCCCACCGCCCCAATGGGCCAGGATCAGCGGGAGCCCGGCGGCCAGTCGCACCAGCTCGTAATAGAAATCGAGGTTGAAAGGGGCCTTGCCGGGATACATGTGACCGACCGCTTCATTGGCGTGCACCAGGAGCATCGAGCCATGGCTCTTGCAGCAGGCGATGATCGCCGCATAGGCGTCAAGCGCCCGCTTGGGATCGCACGATTCATAGACGGCAAGCTCTCCCAACCCCTTGGCGCCGTTTCCCAGACAGCGATCAGCCTCGACGGCGGCGCCCAGCGCCAGCGGATTCACGCACCCGAACGGAATGAGCCTCGGCGCGTGCCTGGCCGCTGCCTCCATCACATAGTCGTTGTGGCGCGCAGCAAGCTCCGATCCTTCCCAAGGAAAGCCAAACACGACAGAGCGGTCCACTCCGTCCCGATCCATCACACTGAGCAGCCCTTCGGCCGTCGTCAGGCGAGCCTTGGGAGAATCGTAAAGAAGGCGAAAAACCGGCTCGCCCTCGAAGAACCGCTCTCGCCCCGAGACCATATCGTCCGGAAAGATGTGGGTATGCACGTCGATACGCATCGTGAAATTCACCTCATTTGCCTTTGTTGGTCATGGCGCATGCCCTTCTCGTTTCGATTCGCGGGCATAATACCGCGCACTCTCCGCTTCGCAATGAAAATAAACACGAAAATAGACGTGCTTTCCCGCGAGCGACGGTAGGGAGCATCTTCACGACACGCTTGACCGCCTGGTGGAATCGACCGAAGCTTGTGGCTTGTAACGATTCCCGCCATGCTGGTATAAGGAGCACCTCTTATCGGACTGTGCCGTGCTCTTTGACATGGCTGACCCCAACGCTCAGCCGCCGTATCGCCGCCAGGGGCTCCCCCCAATCGTATTCAAACGCTCACGCGGAATCTGACTCTTTGACTGCTGATGTGACTGTGATTGTTCAACCGAAGCGCTCACCGTGGAGAGGACAAAGCGATGATGAAGACCTCCAAATGCATCTCGATCATGGAAGCCGCTGAAATCATTAAGGATGGGTCAATCCTCTCGTTTTCCGGCTTCACCATCTGGCGACGCCCCGTTGCCTTGGTATTTGAGCTGATCCGCCAGAAACGACGCAATCTCCATCTCATTGAGGTCAACAGCGGCCCCCACACGGAGTTTCTCATCGGGGCCGGCTGTGTTGCCGTATGGGAGTCCTGTTGGATCGGCCATGAGCTCTACGGCAAGTACGGCGCCAACCTTGCGCGGCGTGTCCGCAACAAAGAGATCATTTACGAAGACTACAGCCATGCGGAAATGGCGTACCGATTCTCAGCGGCCTCCGCCGGCATGCCATTCATGGCGACCCAAACCTCCCTGGGGACGGACATCCACAATCCGGAATACGATATGCTCGCCCGCGCCGGATTGCGGAACGGCAAGAACCCCAAAATCCCCCTGCACAAATATGAGACGCTTTCGGACCCGTTCTTTGGAGACGGCATCCAGATCCTCGTCCCCGCCGCCCGGGTGGACGTTGCCATTCAGATCGGAAGAGCACACGTCTGAACTCCAGTCACGAGTGGATATCTCG
>CALBZH010000854.1 GCA_937889795.1 uncultured Syntrophobacteraceae bacterium
CTACTCAGAGGCCGAGATGATCGGGATGGAGACGCGGCTTCTCTATCCGGATGAAGACACCTATGCCTGTGTGGGGGTCGAGCTCTATGGGCGCATGGCAAAGACCGGCCTCGGGGTTATGGAAAGCCAGCTCAGACGAAAGGACGGGGAGCTCATCGATGTCTTGTTGTGCCTGAGCCCCTTCGATCCAGAGGATGCAGCCAAAGGGGTGACCGCGACTGTTTTGGACATCACTGAGCGCAAGCGCATCGCCGATGAGCTGCGCCATACCAGTACTCTCCTCAATGAGATCATCGAGAATATCCCGAACATGATCTTCCTCAAGGATGCCAAAGACCTTCGATTCGTTCGGCTGAACAGGGCGGGGGAGGATTTGCTGGGGTATTCCAGAAGCGATCTGCTCGGGAAGACCGACCACGATGTCTTCCCCAAAGAGCAGGCCGATTTCTTCACCGCCAAGGACCGCGAGGTATTGGATCGCAAAGAGATCAGTGATATTCCCGAGGAGTCTCTGGAAACGCGCGCCATGGGTAGACGGATCCTCCACACCAAGAAAGTGCCGCTTCTGGATGCCAATGGGCAGGCGGCGTACGTGCTGGGCATCTCCGAGGACATCACCGAGCGCAAGGAGGCCGAAATGGAGCTATTGCGCGAGAAGCAGTTCGCGGAGAAGCTGCTGGAAAGCCTGCCCGGGATATTCTTCCTTTACGATGCGACCTGCCATTTGAAGCGCTGGAACAAGGCCCATGAGACCTCGATGGGGTTTACCGCCGATGAGCTTCGCGATTGGTACATCCCGGACTGGCATGAAACGCCGGAGGAGGGGGCGGCTGGCCTAGCCTTCGTCAAATCGGTGCTCGAGACCGGTGTTGGCGGGGCGTTTGAAACCACCTTGATCAACAAGGCAGGCCGATTTGTACCGTACCTCATCAGTATTACCCGTCTCATGACCCCTGAAGGCCCGGTCATGATGGGAGTCGGCATCGACATCACCGAGCGCAAGCAGGCGGAGGAAGCCCTGAAATCGGCCAAGAAGTGGTTTGAAGACGTGGTCGAATTCATGCCGGATGCAATTCTGATCACCGATAAGGACCATAAGGTCATTGCCTGGAACCGGGCCATCGAGCGAATGACCGGCATCCCCAAGGCAGACGTCCTCGGTTTCGATCATCATGCGGTCACGGTCGGTTTCTACGGGGAAGTTCGAAAGTCCTTGATCGATCTGGTCTCCGTCGAAGACAGCGAGCTGGCGTCCAAGTACTCCAATCTCCGACGCATGGGCTCGACGCTTCATGCCGAGGCCTATGCGCCTGCGGTTTACAACAACCGCGGCGCGCATATCTTTGCGGCCGTCAGCCCGTTCTACGATGAAGCGGGCAACCTTGTCGGCTTCATTGAATCAATCCGCGATGTCACGGAGCAGAAGCGCGCGGAGGAAGCGCTCCGGGAGAGCGAAGAACGATTCCGGCGCATCACCGAAAACATGAGCGACATGGTGTGCGAGGTTGATGGTGATGGGATCTATCGATACCTCACTCCCTCGTACCTACGGATTCTGGGTTACGCGCCGCGGGACCTGGTTGGTGAATCTGCATTCGATCCGATTCATCCTGAAGACAAAGGCAGGGTGACTGCAACGTTTATGGATCTCGTGCGGTCGCGAGAGGACCGCGAGGTCGAGTACCGTTTCGAACGCGCGGATGGGAGCTATGTCTGGCTTCGTTCGTCAGGCTACCCCGTATTTGGCGCCGAGGGTGAGTTCCTGGGAGTGGTCGTCAACAGTAGCGATATCTCCCAACGCAAACGGGCGGAGGAAGAAGCGCGCCGCTTGGGCAACTACTTGAACAATATCATCAATTCGATGCCTTCGGTGCTGGTGGGGGTGGATAGGAACGGTTGCGTCACCCACTGGAACTCGGCGGCGGAGATGAAGACCGGGGTGGGATCGGACGAAGCCAAGGGGAAACGCCTTGACGAGGTGCTTCCGGCGATGAGCCATCAACTGGACCAGTTGCGGCACGCGATGCGGACGCGCGCCGTGTCGAGCCAGCCGAAGGTGGCCCACGTTGTCGATGGTGAGCAGCACTACGAGGATGTGACCGTTTATCCGCTGGTGACCAACGGCGTGGAAGGGGCGGTGGTCCGGGTGGACGACGTGACGGAGCGGGTGCGGATCGAAGAAATGATGGTGCAATCGGAAAAGATGCTCTCGGTCGGGGGGCTGGCCGCGGGGATGGCCCACGAGATCAACAACCCCTTGGGCGTGATCCTCCAGGCGACGCAGAACATCATCAGGCGCGTGTCTCCGGACTTGCCCCTTAATGCTCAGGTGGCGGACGAATGCGGTACCAGCCTCAGCAGCCTGCGCCATTACATGAAGCGTCGGGAGATCCTGACCTTCCTCCGGGATATCCTGGAAAGCGGGCAGCGGGCGGCCGAGATTGTGGCAAATATGCTGAGCTTCAGCCGCAAAGCGGAAGGGGCCGTGACTCCCACGGATCTTGGGGAGCTCTTGGATCGGACGGTGTCCTTGGCAGCCAGTGATTATGACCTGAAAAAGCACTACGATTTTCGTCAGATTGAGATCGTGCGGGAGTACCAGCCCGACACGCCCCGGGTGATCTGTCAAGCCGGAAAGATCCAGCAGGTCTTTCTGAATATCCTGCGCAACGGAGCCGAGGCGATGATGGCGGAGAAGGACCAGGAGCGCTTAGCACGCTTCAACTTGCGCGTCGGGAAGGACGAGGATGCGGTGCGCGTGGAGATCGAGGACAACGGCCCGGGGCTGGATGAAGCAACCCGAAAACGGGTGTTTGAGCCCTTTTTTACCACCAAGCCTCCCGGATCCGGTACAGGCCTCGGGTTGTCGGTGTCTTATTTCATTGTGACCGAGGAGCACGGGGGCAGCGTCACGGTGGAATCGAGCCCCGGCGTAGGAACACGGTTTGTCATCCGCCTCCCCACCGAGGGGAAGTCAACCGATCCGGTCCCGGGCAACGAGAATATCCCCTTGCTCGGTGCCGGTCTGTAGGTTGAGGTGAGGGAGCCCCAATGGGCTTTTCCCTCACCCTGATCCTCTCCCGAGAAGATGCTCGCCGACGGGTGCGATTCGAGACCGTTGGTTTCAGGTTTCAGTGTTCAGGTTTCAGTCAAACGGCTTGTGTCCTCTTTCCCTGACACCCGACACCCGACACCTGACACCCGACACCTGACACCCGACACCTGACACCTGACACCTGACACCTGACACCTGACACCTGACACCTGACACC
>CALBZH010000855.1 GCA_937889795.1 uncultured Syntrophobacteraceae bacterium
CCTAATGAGTCACCCCACAATCGGGAATAGGCCGTCGCATGGGAGATCTGAGCAACAGGGTGAGGCAGTTTTTTGAGCTCCTGAGCGCCCAGAAACTGGAGCCAATGGCAGAATTTTTGACGGAAGATGCGCGTCTCTTCTTTCCGAAAACCCAGCCACTCACCGGCAGTGAGAAAATCCTCAAGTTCTTTCAAATTCTTTTCCGGCAGTATCCTCAGCTCATTTTTGTCGTCGAGCACACCATCGCCCAAGAGAACAAGGTCGCCGCCCATTGGAGAAACAAGGGAATCACGCGCAAGAATGAGCCCTATGAGAACGAAGGGGTAACCTTGTTCTTCTTTGAGGGAGAGCGTGTCTCCTGGATGAGCGACTTCTTCAAAGACACTGGAAAGTTCTGATCATACCGAGTGGTCGACTCGCCAAAGGACTGGCCAAGCTGATTCAGGGGAGAGAGACATGGGAAAGGATCTGATCCAAGTCGATGCGATTGGCATGAGCGACCCGGACGTAAGCTGCATTCCCAAGAGCGTGGAAGGGGTGGACCTTGTTTTCTATGCTCGCGAAATGGCCCATCTTCAGACGTTTTTTCGCATCCACCCCAATACCAAGATCGCCTACTTTGACAGGTTCTATGGCCTCTCCGGCACCTTCAAGACGTATAAGAGACGCAAGTGGGATGATGCCCAGCGGTTCGACCCCCTCAACCCGATGCACCTGGGCTGGGGAGCAAGGGGAACGGCTGACGGCCTTGGCGGTCCCCCTAGCGTCAGAGACTTTCTTATAGGCGAGCTGACTTCCTGGCTATTCGAGAAAGCGCTCCTCAGGACAAGTTATTTTGTGGCCCTGACCTGTTACGACAAGCACGTCCCTGCCTTGCGGAAGTATATGCATCACCAGGAGCAGGTCCGAGTATTCACTTCATGGTCAACGAGGAATCCCGAGCCCGAAAAAGACGTGGCAAGTAAGATGACCATCGAGCAGTGGTCCAAGATGACAGGCCCCAAAAGGGCCTCGGTCACCTTCCAGCAAATCTACGACGCCATGGCGTGGCAGCACATGCCGTAAGCGCTTGGGATCGAACGGTGCGTCTGGCGACGGCGTTTTTCCCCTGCGCCTCTCACCCCTTGGAGATTTCGAAGACGATCCCGGTCCGGAACGGGTGCAATTCACGACCGTTGCTAATTCCCCTTGGCCAAGGTGTCGGGTGTCTGGTTTCGGGTGCCAGCGAAAGAGGCCAGAAGCCGTTCGACTGAAACCTGAACACTAAAACCTGAAACCAACGGTCTCGAATTGCACGCGTCCGGAACGACAAGGACCTGGGTCC
Source organism: uncultured Syntrophobacteraceae bacterium (assembly GCA_937889795.1). Classification (GTDB taxonomy): domain Bacteria; phylum Desulfobacterota; class Syntrophobacteria; order Syntrophobacterales; family Syntrophobacteraceae; genus CALBZH01. The sequence continues at coordinate 1,325 of CALBZH010000855.1, forward strand.
GATTAAATTGACAGCCAAAGCCGCTGGCACTACCTTTTAATGGCATCGTTACAGAAGATCTGAGAGTGCTCCGTCCCTTCTTCACCGACCGTCAAAGGTCCGTACACAAACATGAGATATCGAGAAGCCTGACACATGCCGCTGGAAACGTCGCGAAAAACGGTCGAGATGAGCTGGCTTCCCCGGGGCCGTTGGGGATCTCTTGGGGAGCGCGCTCGTGACCCGTCCCGTATACTCATGTCCGTGAATTGGAGAAGCCCATGATTCTCGATACGGTTTGCCGCCTGTGCTCATCCTGCTGCCCCGTTCAAGCTGAAGTCGTTGATGACCGTCTCATCGCCGCCCGACGAAAATCCTTTCTCAATCCCGAAAAACGGTTGTTCTGCCCCAAGCTGGCCGCCGCCCCGGATATCGTTTACTCGCCCGAGCGTCTGACGGTTCCACTGATCCGGAAGGACGACGGCTCGGGCTTTCGCGAGGCGAGCTGGGATGAGGCCCTCGACCTGGTGGCAGCCCGCTTTCTCCATCATCGGCAGACGTCGGGAGCCCAGTCGGTTGCCTGGCTGCGGGGCATGGCCGCCGACTGGGGAGCCCCCTGGGATTATCCCAATCGGCTCATGAATGCGTTCGGCTCACCCAATACCATCGGTAACGGCTCCATTTGCTTCGTCGCCCGCGATTTCGCGCATTCCTACACCTATGGGTCCATGGCTTTCCCAGAGGCGAAAAACGCCCGATGCGTGATCGTCTGGGGCAAGAACGACGGAAACACCGCGCTGGGCGCGGCCGAGTCCATCCAGTATGCCAAGGAGCAGGGGGCAACCCTGGTCGTCATCGATCCCGTGGAGACGGCCCTTGCCCGCAAGGCGGACATCTGGCTGCAGATCAAACCGGGCCACGACGGACTCCTCGCCATGGCGATGATCCACGAGATCATCGAGAACGGGTGGGTTGACTCCCAGTTCGTCGACCGCTACACCGTCGGCTTCGATCGGCTCAAGACGGTCGCGGCCCGGTATCCGGCCGAAGCCGTCGCGGAAAAGATTTGGCTGCCGGCGGATCGGATCAGGGAGGTGGCCCGCCTCTATGCCACCACGAAGCCCGCCTCCATTATCGACGGCAACGGTCTGGACATGCACCGCGAGGTCTTCGACACCACCCGGGCCGTGGCCATGCTGCGGGCTCTGAGTGGAAACCTGGACAAGCCGGGCGGCGATGTGCTGCCGCAGCCGATATCGGTCCGCAACATTCAGCTGCAAGATCGGCTCCCCGGCGATGGGGTCCCCATCACCCGCGACTACCCCCTGTTCAATACCTTCAGCGAAACCTGGGGCAACCAGGTCCAGGGCTGCCTCATCGATGCGATCCTCGATGGATCCCCTTATCCGGTCAACATGGTGGTGGTCCAGACAGGCAACCCTTTGATCACCATGGCGGATTCAACACGGGCTCGGGAAGCGTTCACCAAGCTGGAAACGCTGGTGGTCATCGACATGTTCCTGACCGAAACGGCCAAGCTGGCTGATGTCATCTTGCCGGCTGCCAGCTGCTTTGAAACGACCCAGCTCAACCGTTTCTCCATCCGCAACAATCCGATGCTTTTGCAGAACGCGGTGGTCTCGCCCGTGGGGGAATCCTGGCCCAACTGGCGGATCGTTTTCGAGCTCGGCCGAAGGCTTGGGTTTGCCGCCGATTTTCCCTGGCAAACCGCTGAGGAGGCCATTGACCATCAACTGGAGCCCACGGGGGTCACCGTGGAAAAGCTGCGGCAGCATGGCAACGGCCTTCGAATCGAGGACCTCCGCTACGAAAAATACAGGGAAAATGGCTTCAAGACGCCTTCGGGCAAGGTTGAATTCTTCTCCGAACGACTGGCCGAAGCCGGATTGCCAGGCGTGCCGTTTGAGCAGGGTTGGGGCGAAGACCCGATCAGCTTCGCCGATCGAAGCGACGAATACCCCCTGCTGGGAATCAGCGGCAGCCGCGACATCCGCTTCACCAATTCCCAGTTTCGCAACATTCCGGCGCTCCTTGAGAGTGGCCCGGGCTGCGTGGTCGACATCCACCCCGAGGATGCCCGGCGGTATGAGCTGATGGAGGGGGATCCGGTACGAATCGAATCCCCGAAAGGCGCCGTTGAAATGACGGTGAGACTCTCGACCACGGGGCGTCCCGGAATGGTCCGCCTCTCCTGGGGATGGGGCGAGCATGACCCGCGCGCCAATCTCAACGCCCTGACTGAGGACGAGCGGCGGGGTCGGGCGACCGGCACCTCCACCAGCAGAAGCTTCATGTGCCGACTGAGCAAACCGCAACGCCCTTAGGCCGCTGGTAACAAATGAGCGTCCGGTCGACCACAATGGTAGCGCCGCCGTGGAAGGCGGCGCAACCGAAACGGGCTCAGGGTGCGGATGGATAGACTTTTGTTGCCACGCGCCTGGTGCAGCGTCGCGGAGGTTCCGCACCTGGACCAGAACGATACTGGATGGTATTCGTGCCATCGTTCAGGATGCCATTTCCTTGGGCTGGCTCTTGAGAAAGGCCTTAAGAACGGCTGTTGGCCTTAAGAACGGCTTGCCCTTGGTGGCTCGCTCAAGTAGAATTATGGCCCAGGCGTTGCGGCATACCCCGAACAATTGATTGCTGGTGATTGGAGCCTCTTGATTGGAGTTTTTTCACGTTCGGACACCCTCTTTGATGTTGGACGGAGAGTTTGGCGATTGAGGCCGGTTGTTCTGTCCGTAAGGCTTCCGATGGTCCTCTGGCATCTGTAGGCGACCACAAAGAGGAGCTCAAATGAGAAGATGGGTCATTATGGCATTGTTGGTCTTTGTCACTGGCTACCCGGGCGTGTCGTTTGCAGAAGACACAACTTTCGACCCCGGCAGATCCACCCGTGTCACCATCCCGATCATCAAGATTCCATTTGGAACAATCCAGGATGCCGATGATGCGAAGAACAAGGAGGAGGTTCCCAAGTTAAAAGAGAAGGATAGAAAGGAAAAGACCGAAGAGGAAATAAAGGAAGAAAAGAGACAGGCGGCACTCGACAAAAAAGTGGATGATGCCATCAAAAAGGCACGAGGAGAAGCAATAACGGAAGAGTAATAGCTTCTTCGAGTTTATGTCAAACTAGTAGAGATCTTTTGTATCTTCGTCTTCCTCTTCTTCCTCATCATCCTTTGTGTCGATATCTTTTTCCTTTAAAGATGTTCGGTTGACTATTTCGCCTGGTGTTCCTACTTGTGCCCAATTGTAAACCTCTATAGCGTTTTCATAGATCAATCGAATGCATCCATGGGAAGCCGCATAGCTCGGAAGAATACCTCCATGCAAAAAATAATTCCCGAAGAGCCTTAATGAATAAGGCATCCACGCATTATCGTATTTTGTAGAGTAATGATTCCTTTCCTTGGATAAGATGACAAATCTTCTCGCCGGTGTTCCGTATCTTCCGGATGAAATCGGAAACAAATGCATCAGCTTGCCGTATTCATAAAGCCCAAGGCACTGTTCGCCGAGGTCAATCAGGATGAATTGCGGCAACTGAGAGATGGTCCCGATGCGCTCGGGAAGAATCTTGGGCCGTATAGCATAGTTGAGTGGAACATAAATGAATTCCACCTCCGTGCTTAGGCTATCCGGCCCGTCCACAACGGCCATCGGCTCCAGCCGGTTGATGAGGGCGATTCGCTGACGATAGAATTCGAAATTGCGATCGAAATATTTCACAAAGCGGCAGAAATAGCTGATGGACTGGCCCTTGCGAAGAAATATCCTGAGGCATGGCACACCATCCACTTCAACGATTTCACGGTCGGTAGGAAATTTCAGAAGCTCGGAGTACAGCCTTCGGTCAATCGAAACGGACTCGGCAAAAGCGGCTATAGAGAACGAAGACAGAATTGCAACAATGATCCCGAAGGAGAGCCCTCTCCTTGATTCATGTCTCATGAGTATCCAACCCAGCAATGAGGAGGCCGAATCCTAGTGCTCTGTCAATGTTGTCTCGGGGGAAACACCCCCCTTTGATTCCCCCCTCGAGGGGGGTTGGGGGGTGTTCTCTTGCCCGGCATAACTTATTTGACGGAGCACTAGTACAGCACGCCCACTTCATCTATTGAAAAACAACGCCGCAGGGCCTGAGCTTCCGGCGGTATCCGGCAGCACGGATCGCAACGGAAGCCGTTTGAGACCAACCTCCTCGCGCACCAATCGGCCATTATTCGAATCGCGCCTTCCAAGCCTGGAGCTTCTCATGGGGCCACCGAACACAGAAGGCCGGTTTCCCTTTCATCACCAGCTTCGTGCACGTGTCGTCACCATCCGGATTGCAGTGGACGATCTCCTCCTCACGTCCGTCCCTCACCTTGGAAGGCCACTCAGGATCCGCCCAGAGAACACGCGCGAGTCCGATCAAATCGGCCTTGCCTTCCGCGATGACCGATTCGGCCAGTTTCCCCGAGGCAATGCGGCCAGCCGCGATCACGGGAACGGCGACTGAATGCTTCACGGCTGCGGCCAGATCGACCATGTAGCCCCGCTGTTTGCACCGTTCAACCACATGCGGCAGAAAGAAGGATTCGTAGGTTCCGCCCATGACCGAAAGATAAGCCACTCCGGCGCCCTCCAATATCTTGGCCGCCTTGCACGACTCATCGATATCGAGACCGCCTTCCAGCCATTCGCTCGCCAGGAACCGGTAGCCCACGGGGAGCTCCTGCACCGCCGCCTTCACCGCGCTCAGCACCTCCACGGGGAATCGACAACGGTTCTCCACGGCCCCCCCATAAACATCGTCTCGCCGATTGGTTCTCGGGGAGATGAACTGGGCCAGCAGGTAGCCCGTGCCGCCGTGAAGCTCGACCATGTCAAAGCCCGCCTGCTTGACACGCCGGGCCGCGTCGGCATACTTGCCGACAATGTACTTGATTTCGTCGGTGCTGAGGGCCTTGGGGGTGCGACCAAAAGCCTCCACCGCCGATGGAGCGAGCGGCTGCGAGGCCATGCCGGCGAATCGGCCCGCATGATTGATCTGAAGACACGCCAGCGCACCCTCTTCCTTGATGGCTCGAGCCAGCCGGGCCAAGCCGTCCAGAGAGTCATCCGTGTCCGCACGCAAGGTACGGTTGGATCCACTTCCCACGGGATGGTCGATGGTGGCGTTTTCGACGACCACCAGCGCGACACCGCTTGCTGCCATCAACCGATAATGCTCCAACAGGAGAGGACTTACCGTGCCCCCCTCACCCGCATAGCCCAGGTACAACGGCGCCATGGTGAGCCTGTTCTTGAGCTCCAATCCTCCCACTTTCATCGGGGAAAAGACGTGATCCAGCATCGACTCTCCTTTCCGGCCATGACGGCTTGAGCAGACAACTGACCGGCGCGTGCCCGAAGCCCTGCCAGCCAAACTGCTCCCGTATCCCCTGGCCAAAGTCCGCCCGCTCGGGGCTTCAACGCCACCGAGGGTTGGTTTGTGATATGGGGCTTCCCCTTGCCGCCCACCACCTCATGCTGCTACTGCTGATAATAGCCCGTCAGCTTGGCCTCCCCCAGCACCTTGCCTTTAATGGCCTGTTTGAAGGCATTCAGGGATGCCTGAGCGTTCAGCTCCATCGTTTCAGTGCTGAGAGCATACACGGTCACCACATAGGGGTGCCTCCCCG
>CALBZH010000856.1 GCA_937889795.1 uncultured Syntrophobacteraceae bacterium
CCTGGCCTGCCGACTGTTTTGCAGGCTCGAGCGGGAGCAGCTGTTTTGTAAGTGGTGAGATCTGGACTCCGGTCAGGAGGATACCGGAATGACGAGAAACAAGGCTCAGGAGCGCAGGGTGGCCACAAGGCGCAGCGGATGAATGATCAGGTCGAGCGCATCCATGACACTCGTGGTCACGACGTCGGCGGCCAGGAGTGCCGCCTTCGAGCATCCTTCTTCTTGGATGACGCAAATCCCCAGTGCGGCATTTTCCAACATCAAGGCATCGTTCTGGCCATTGCCGATGCTGACAACACCTGTGCAGCCAAGCGCGTTGATACAAGCTAATTTGGCGCCTGCCTCGTCTTCCTTGGGTATGACGGTTACGGTGCAGGGGAGGTCACCCAGCTCTCGGGCCACGTTTCCGAACGTGTCCGCGGTGAGGACGTGCACCGTGAGATCGTTCGCAAGAGCGAGCACCCGTTCTTTGACGCCGTCGAGAAGGCGTCCGTCGCGGGCAAGAGTGCCGTTGAAATCGAGCACCAAGTGATCGATATGAAGGTCCTTGAAGCTCGGGATATAGATCGCCAACATCGTTTCTTCCCCTATCGCAGTGGGACCATGGAGCAGAGCGGAAAAGGGGCTCAGTGACGTGCCTCTCAGCGTGATTGCCTCGAGCCCCCGATCGGGCCGGGTCGCGCGGCGTGCTCGCAACCAAGGCTCACTTCCACTGCCCATAGGCCCCCTTGCGGTAAGACAGGTTGAAAGCGAGCGCCATGGGCGCCCTGATGCTCAGCCACGGGAGCCGCCGGAGGATGCCAGAGTAGGAATAGGTTTCAAGGTAGCAGTCAATCACTCCCTGCTGCAGCTCCTGGGGAGACAGATTCAACGGCTCGTACACCACGTTCAAGCGGTCGTATTTCGACCAGTCCCGATGGAGCAGTCGACCTTCACGGTCGAGCTTGTCATAGATGGTGGTCCCGGGCAGGGGCGTCAGGACGCAGAAGTTGGCCGATTCCAGCTTGTTCTCGAACACGAACTCCAGGACGGGTGCGAAGGCGCTCACATCGTCGTTGTCGAAGCCAAAGACGAAGCTCCCCTGAACAAAAATGCCCCTCTGATGAATCTTACGGATCTTTTCGCGGTATTCCGAGACGACGTTGATCTTCTTTCCGGCAAATTCGATGTTTTTTTCGTTGATGCTTTCGATGCCAATCAGGACGCCGATACACCCGGCTTCGCGAAAGGCCTTCAGCAGCTCCGGATCGTCCGCGAGGGTGATGGTCACCTGGCAGACCCATCTCTTGCGCAGTGGGGCAATGAGCCGCATCAGCTCGAGCGAGTACTTGCGATCGAAGCACAGGTTGTCGTCCACAAAGATGAACAGCCGATCCGGCAGAGCCGCGATTTCTCGGGCGACGTTTTCCGGGCTCCGCCTCCTGTACTTGCGCCCGAAGAAGGCGGAAGTCGAGCAGAAGCTGCAGCCATGCGGGCAGCCGCGCGATGCCATGACCGTCGCCGGAACGCGATAAGCCTCCCGCTTGAAAAGCTCCCTCCTGGGACTCGGAGCGTCCCAAAAATCGATGAAGGAGGATGCCCGATAGAGCGGTTGGAGGGTGCCCCTCATGATGTCCTGCAGGAGCTGCGGCCAGACGGCTTCCGCTTCCCCAGCCACAACGGCGTCCGCATGTCCTTGCGCTTCACCGGGAAGCATGGAGGCGTGTATCCCCCCGATCACCACGGGAACATGACGAGCGCGGAAAGCGTCGGCGATTTCGTAGCCTCTCAAGGAATTGGACGTCATGATCCCGATCCCCACCACGTCGACGGGTGAGTCGAAGTCAATGGGCTCAATGGCTTCGTCGATGATTCGGACGTCGTGCTCGCGGGGCGTGGCGGCCGCAACACAGGCAAGCCCGAGCGGCGGCCAGCCGAAATGGCTTTTCTGGCCCTTCCAGCGCTGAAAGTCGGAGCAGGGTTGAATGAGCAGGATCTTCATGAGATTGAATCTTCCCGGAGCGGAGCTAAGCGCTCATGCCTCGAAGCTTCAGCCACAGCAATTTGGCGGGGACTTTGGATTCGTTGCGCCATTGAGTCGGCATTTCGCTCGTGAGGTAGACAACATCCCCGGGCTCCAGGACGTGTGTGTCGCCCCCGATTTTCATTTCGATGACCCCTGAAATGAGGTAGCCCAATTCGTGCCCCTTGTGAAAGAAAAAATGGGACGAGAGCGATTGGCCCGGAGCGATTTCAATGAGATAGGGCTCGGCTTGGGGATCGAAATCAGCGGGAGAAAGTGCCCGGACCTTGATTTCCTCATCCGAAAACTGCGGGAGCTTCATATCAACGGCGTCGGCCGCCGGAAAAACGACCTTCGGCGCTTCCGGGCGGCTCTGGAAAAATGCGCCAACATCGACATTGAGGATCTCTGCCATTTTCAGCAAGGCCGGCAGCGAGGGCAGGATGGAGCTGCTCTCGACCTGTGAGATCGTGCTCGGCGTCACCCCGACCAGCCGGGCGAGCTCCGTCTGAGAGAGGCTTCGTTTCTGACGCAGGTCCCTTAGACGCTGCCCCATATCCACGCCGCCCTTGGAGCGTCTTTCGTCGTCGAAGGTGATCATCTGGTCCTTGGCCCGGTAGACAAAGGGATGATGAAGGTTCTCGATGTCACGGCGCTCGGCCTTCAGCACCGACAGGGAGGTGGTCCCTCGCTTGATGGAAAGGTCGATGACCACCTGGGCAATCTGGCTGATTTGAGCCCGCAGGCGGGACGAGTGGGCTTTCTTCTCCATGATCCAGTAAGCGACCGTGTTGAGCTCATACAGGTGGGGACACGCATGCGAGTAAAAGTTGATGATGTGCTCCTCCCCCCCCCAGACTTCCTGCATCCCGGTAAGGCTTTCGAACACGAACCGTACATCGCCCTCCAGTTCCCCGTGGACACCATAGAGAACCTCCGTGAAACGGTCCATCTTGCGTGGCTCGGGGACCCGGACAATGCGGCAGGGCAAGGTGTCGAGGCTCTCCTCCTGGTAAAAGCGGAGGAACGTTTGGGCGTCCGCCCCTTTGCCAGATGTGAAACAGTCGAGAATGGTGACCGAAGGGTGTAGGGCCAGCTTGCCCAGCTTTTCGAGGAGGTTCCTGGGCGAGCGATCGAAGCTCACATAAATGATGGGCCGATCCTCAGCCTGGCACGCTTGTATGAAATGCTGGCAGAAGACGGAGGCCAGACTCCCGGAATCGTCGTACCAGATCACGTTGTCTCCGATATACAGGTCGCCCAGGATGCGATCCAAGGGGGCTACTCCCGATGTCACGCGCTGCCTCGTGCTCATAACCAGTCACTCCTGCCCTCGAAATTTTCCAGTTGCATTTCCGCACTCCATTGTCTTGAAATCCACGAAGTTTTCTATTAACTTTCTACGGCTGGTTGTCAACGATGACAATCATCACCGAAGGACCGCCACAGCGCATAATGGTCAATGGCTGACCGCGCATGGCGGATGCGCAGGTCCCGGTGGGGTTCTCGAGCGGTAACCGGGCTCATCAGATGCGGCAAAATGATCAACGTCGAATGAAGACCTCGACCAGTGGGGCATGACAGTGGCGTCGGACGGGTCGGGGGTGAACTACGATAGTTCCTGCCTTCATTGTTTTTCCTTACCGCAATCCTCTGAGCAGTGCGATGCAGCCTGACGGGGAAGAGCTACTTCAATCGGGCCTCTCCAAGAGTTACGAGTAGCGCGTGGCGCCATGAGGCGTCCTAATCTCAACGTTCCGGTATCCTTGCGCGCCTTTTCGCTGGGTACAAGGTGGATCGGACGGTTGGTTGTCAGGGAGAGAAAGCAGAATGTGTCGATTATTCGCGTTGACCAGTGATGAGCCCCTGTCTCCGATGCGGGCCATTGAGGCACTGGAGGTCATGCGGGAGGGGCACGACGGATCCGGAGTCGGGCTGTTTCTATCCGACCTGGGAGGACCGTTCGAGGAGCTGAAAGGCTCACCCATCCTTTCGGGGATTTTCACCAACGAAGGCTTGAAGCGCCTTGATCATTTCATGATGAACATCGGCTTCATCACCAAATACAAGATGTCCATCAAAGTGCCGAAGAATCCTCCGCCGGGGGTGCCCAAGCGGGACACGTATCTCATTCGTGCTTACGAGCTTCCCGAAACATGGGAGAACCTGAGCCAGGACGAAATCAATCTGAAGCTCATGCTCACCCGGCTCCAGCTTCGCCAGATGGGCGAGGAAGCGGAAGACATGATCGTCTACAGCTTCTGGCCGGATGTGATCATGATCAAGGAAATCGGCGATCCGTTGTCGGTGGGCGAATACCTGCAGCTGGACCGCAAGGAGCTCAAAGCGCGCATCGTGCTGGCCCAGGGGCGCCAAAACACCAACTACGCCATCAATTTGTATGCCTGCCACCCTTTTTTCATCCAGGGCATCGCGAGCATGACCAACGGCGAAAACACCGCCTTCGTGCCCATCAAGGAATATCTCATGTCGCGGGGCTTTCCGGGATACATCGGGTACAACTCCGACTCCGAGGTGTTCACGCACATTTTGCACTACTCCATGAACCGGCTCGGGCTGGGCATCGAATCCTACAAGCACATCATCACGCCCCTCCAGGACAGCGACCTGGAATCCCACCCCAACGGGGGATTCCTCAAACAGCTCAAGCATGCGTGCCGGCGTCTCATCATCGACGGCCCCAACTGCGTCATCGGCTGTCTCCCGGACAAGTCCCTCTTTATGGTGCAGGATCGCAAGAAGCTTCGGCCCGGCGTCGTCGGCGGCCGTCCTGGACTCTATGCCTTCTCGTCCGAAATGTGCGGCCTCGATGCGGCCATTCCCGAGCGCGACAAGAGCGCTGACTTTCAACCCATGCATCTCGACACGGTGGTGGTCACACCGGACCGTCAGGAGTTTCAGATATGGTCTCAAATGGAAGCATTACCCCTTCAAGCCTGAGCGTTAAAGACTTGACCTGGCAGATCCACTGGGACAAGGAGCGCTGCACCCTCTGCGGACGATGCACGGCCGTTTGTCCGGTGCATGCCATAGAGCTGGGCGTTTTCAGGAAGCGGACGGTTGAGATCCCCTCGCTCAGCGGCCTCGGGGTGAGCCCGGCCCAGTCCAATGTTTTCAAGGTCTTCCATGGAGTTCGCCAGCGGACGGACCCCGCGTATGCGTGCGTGGGCTGCGCCTCCTGCAGCCTGGTCTGCCCCAACGACTGCATCATGCCGGTCCGAACCGACGAAGCGGACAAGCTCCGCTTCCATATCAACCGGGGCGGCCAGCCCAGGCGGCGTGGCGGGCGACGAAACGCCATCGACGGCGCTGCCGGAGGCGTCCTTGACCGGATCAAATTCGTCCGGATTTCCATGCTCACTGACCCGGCGCTCGATGCCGGCCGCCACGAATTTGAGCTACGAACCCTCCTGGGACGCGTGCTGCCGCCGGAGGAAACCGTGACGCTCTATCGAGAGCAGGGCTGGATTCCCCCGGTTCGCGAGATCTACCCGCTCATCATCGGCTCCATGTCCTTCGGGGCGCTTTCTCCCAACATGTGGGAGGGGCTGCAGATGGGTGTTGCCTATCTCAACGAAGAGCTGAAGATGCCCGTGCGCGTGGCCACGGGCGAAGGCGGCTGTCCACCGCGCCTCCTGCGGTCGCGCTTCTTGAAATATGTCATCCTGCAGATCGCAAGCGGCTACTTCGGCTGGGACGAGATCATCCACGCGCTGCCCGAGATGAAGGAGGATCCCTGCGCGATCGAGATCAAATACGGGCAGGGCGCGAAGCCAGGCGACGGCGGCCTTCTCATGTGGTACAAGGTCAACAAGCTCATCGCCGCCATCCGCGGCGTGCCGACCGGGGTAAGCCTCCCGAGTCCGCCCACCCACCAGACGAAATATTCGATCGAAGAAGCCGTCGCCAAAATGATCCAGTCCATGTACATGGCCTGGGGATTCAGAGTCCCGGTGTACCCGAAGATTTCGGGAACGTCGACGGCGCTCGCCGTGCTGAACAACCTGACCCGGAACCCGTATGCGGCCGGCCTCGCCGTCGACGGCGAAGACGGCGGCACGGGCGCGGCCTACAATGTCTCCATGGACCACATGGGACACCCCATTGCGAGCAACCTGCGCGACTGCTACCTGAATCTTGTCAGGGTCGGCAAGCAGAACGAAATCCCCCTGTTCGCGGGCGGCGGTATCGGCAAGCATGGGAACCTGGCGGCCAACGCGGCGGCGCTCATCATGCTGGGGGCGAGTGGCGTTCAGATCGGCAAGTACATCATGCAAGCCGCGGCGGGGTGCCTCGGGTCCGAGTCCGACCGGTGCAACATCTGCAACATCGGGCTGTGCCCCAAGGGGATCACATCCCAGGATGCACGCCTCTACCGGAGACTCGACCCGGAAAAGGTGGCGGAGCGCGTCGTGGACGTTTTTCTGAGCTTCGACACCGAGCTGAAGAAGATCGTGGCGCCCCTTGGTCGCTCGACGTCGCTTCCCATCGGGATGTCGGACGCCTTGGCCATCAACGACTACAACGCGGCCGAGCGGCTGCAGATCAAATATGTGGTGTAGGAGAATTGGATGGAAGCAGAGCAATTCTACCAAATTTTCGGTATTGAAAACGGACATCGCCTGCAGTCGCGGATCCTCGAGGAGCGCATCCAACAGGCGGTAGCCGACGGGCATCGGCGGCTCGAAATCCACGCCTACGGCCATCACGGCATCGGTGGGCGGTTGTGGAAAGCGAGTGATGAGGCCGTGGATGTGAAGATCGTCGGGCCTCCGGGACAGCGCGTGGGATCCATGGGGTTTCCCAACACCCGAATCGAAGTCCTTGGGCCGGCATCCGACGATGTGGGGTGGCTGAACGGCGGCGCCGAAATCGTGGTTCACGGCAATGCCGCCAACGGCGTGGCCAACGCCATGGCTCAGGGAAAGGTCTACATCGGCGGCAACATCGGATCCCGCGGCATGACGATGACCAAGCACAACCCGCGCTTCGCGCCTCCTGAGCTTTGGGTGCTGGGATCCGTCGGGGACTATTTCGCCGAGTTCATGGCGGGCGGCATCGCCGTGGTCTGCGGGGTTGCACCCCAAAACAGCGAGAACATCCTTGGCCATCGACCCTGCGTGGGGATGGTCGGCGGCAAGATCTTCTTTCGCGGGCCGCACAAGGGCTACAGCCAGGGGGACGCCAGGCTGGCACCCTTGACGGATTCGGAGTGGAGCTGGCTCGTCGACAATCTGGACCGGTTTCTCACGGCAATCAACCGGAAGGATCTGACCGAAACCCTCACGGATCGCACCCAGTGGCAGCTCCTGGCCGCTAGAACGCCCCAGGAAAAATTCGTTGCGCCTCGCCGATCCATTTCCGCCTTCCGATCCGAGGTGTGGGACAAGGAGCTTGGGCGTGGTGGCCTCATCGGGGATCTCACCGACCTCGACCGAAGCCCGATCCCGGTCATCACCAACGGTGACCTGCGGCGATATGTTCCAACGTGGGAAAACAAGAAATACGCCGCTCCCTGCGAGGCGAGCTGTCCAACGGGCATTCCGGTTCAGGAGCGCTGGAAGCTTATCCGGGAAGGGCGTGTGGACGAGGCCGTCGATCTGGCTCTGGCCTACACTCCATTTCCTGCGACGGTCTGTGGGTATCTTTGCCCGAATCTCTGCATGCAGGGCTGTACGCGCGGAACCGCGAAGATGACGCCCATCGATGTGAGCCAGCTCGGACGGGCCAGCCTCGAGGCCAAGCTTCCTGAGCTTCCACCGCTTTCCGGGAAGCGGGTCGCCGTGATCGGCGGCGGGGCGGCCGGGCTTTCCGTAGCCTGGCAGCTGCGCCAGATGGGACACGAGGCGGTCCTCTATGACATGCGTCAGAGCCTTGGCGGCAAGATTTCGGCGTTGATCCCCAGCTCGAGGATTCCCAAGGAGATCGTAACGGCCGAGCTCGAACGGATCCAGCAGGCGCTGCCTCATGTCCACCTGCAGCAGGAGCTGACCAGCGGGGAGATGGAGCACCTCAAGGTGGACTACGACGTGGTCGTCGTGGCCGTTGGCGCCCAAAAGGCCAGAGTCCTGCCCATCCCAGGAAAGGAGAAGCTGATCCCGGCACTCGATTTCCTACGGGAGGCGAAGCTGGATCAGGCAAAGGTGGGCAGGCGCGTGCTGGTCATCGGCGCCGGAAACGTGGGATGCGACGCCGCGACGGAAGCGCATCGCCTGGGGGCTGAAGAGATCCTTTTGATCGACATCCAGGAGCCGCTTTCTTTCGGCAAGGAGCGTGAGGAGGCCGAGCGGGTCGGGGCTAAGTTCCGTTGGCCCTGCTTCAGCAAGGCGGTGACCGACGAGGGTCTCGAGCTCACCACCGGCGAGGTCATCCCGGCCGATACGATCATCATTTCCATCGGCGACATGCCGGATCTTTCCTTCCTTCCCGAAACGGTCAAGACGGAGCGCGGATACATCACGGTGAACGAGAGCTTCCAAACGTCCGATCCGCAGGTTTTCGCCATTGGCGACGCCGTGAAGCTGGGGCTCCTGACCGACGCCATCGGAGCCGGCCGCGTGGCCGCCCGGGCGATCGCGGACATCCTGGAAGGGCGGGCCATCGAGCGCCTCAAGCGCCAGCGTCTGGACACGTCGCGCGTCCACCTGGAGTATTTCGATCCGCGGTTGGTCCAGTTCGAAGGCGTCCAGCACTGCGCCTCCCAATGCTCGTCGTGCGGCTCCTGCCGCGACTGCGGGATCTGCATCAGCATGTGCCCGCAGGCCGCCATTTCCAAGCGCGAGGAAGGCAACGACTTCGAGCTGGTGGTCGACCCCAACCGCTGCATCGGCTGCGGCTTCTGCGCCGGCGCCTGCCCCTGCGGCATCTGGAACCTGGTGGAAAACGTGCCGATTGAATAGCTGGAGCGGCAGTTTTGCAACGTGCTCTCCATCCGTTTCGAGCATAATGACCCGGCAAGACCTGCACAGCAAAGGCCCTGCCGGGTTTTCCTTCTTCGTGGACATTGATCTGGGGAGAGGAGGGTGGGTATTGGGCTGAAGTTCCGGCCATCGTCGGCTGCGCAACCCAGGGGGAAGCATTCGAGGAGCTCCTGAAGAACCTGTATGAGGCTGTGGAAGGTTGTTTGTCGGTCGATATCTGCAGGACGTAGAATCAAATTGGAGGCCGGTATGAAAAAGGAAACGATCGAATACGGCTCACCCTTGGACGCCTTGGTGGCGGTCGCCAAGCGTTTGAACTGTCACGAAGGTCGATATGGAATGGCGTCGGAGGAGTTCTACAACAAGTACGAGAAAGGCCAGATGCAGGATTCAGCGGATTTCGTCGAGTGGGCGAACGACTACCGGCATCATCTGGCCATTCGGTTGAAGATAGAAGAGCAACTCCGGGATGTTGCCTGATGCTTTGCGCCAATATCTCGATGAAGTGGAAACCGCCGTCCGGAAACTGGAAGGGGTATAAGTCGAGCGGTATCAGGAGGAAATCCTCGGCGGGGATCGGGCCAACCTGCGGATCCGGATCCGTTCTGCGGAGGGCTTGCTGCTGGAGCTGAACGAGGCGGTCGTTGCCGTGGCTGGGACAACCAACATCTGGGCTATCGATACCATTTTCAGAATGAGTACAACCGGCTCATCTTTCGATAAGACAACACACCACACTTTCCAGGCCTGAACCATTTCCCTCACCACAGGCATTTGGAGGCCGGTGTTTTCGATTGCGAGAAGCCATCTCTCGTTCAGGTCATCGAAGAGGCTGCCCGCCATGCGGACCACTGACACTTTTCCCGAAGGGAGGGCATGCTGGATATGTGCACACTTCCTCGATGCTGCATCGGCTGCGGCTTCTGCGCCGGCGCCTGCCCCTGCGGGATCTGGAACCTGATCGAAAACCAGCCAATCGAATGATTCGCCCGCGGCGATTTGCGCGGAGCGGAACGATTCAATTCCGGGGCACGTTCAGTCGTCGTGCCCCGGTTCTTCCCCCATTGCACACTGCCACCATCACCGCCCTCTTCAAGCTCCAGAGACAATAGTCGCCACCTAAAGCCTTGCCACTGAATGGGATTGAAGCAGTTGGCGAGCCATGTCCCGAACCTTCTTTGATGAATCCCGGTCTGATGTTTGTTTGATCGCAGCTTCAACTCCGGGATTCTTGTCAAGCCATGCCTCTAAGCTCATCAACGACTCCGTTCTTACTCCTTCTGATGTGTCATTATTCAATACATTTATCAGTACATCAACTGCTCCTGGGCGATTCGTGTTTGCAAGCAATTTGGCAGCAGATATCCTGACGCTATCACTTGAGTCTTCACAAATGGCATTATAGATCATCTCGGTTGCTTCATTTGAAAATGTTCTTTGGAGGCTTTGAATAGCGCGGTTACGGATAATATCTTCTTCACTTGTGAATGCATTGTGAACAAAAGGTGGTACATCAGTGAATCCAAGATTCCCAGCAGCGTCAAGCAAAACAAACAGGAAATCATTGTCACTAGTCTGAGCGTTCATATCTGCACTATTCAGGACATAATTCTTGATGTTTTCGTAGAGACCTGGATTGTTTTCACGGATCCGGTCCCCCATAGCAGCCATCAGCAGGAGAGCGTTGCTTGCATGTTCTTTTCCCTGTGCATGGATTTGTTCCAACCAGTCATATGCTTCGGGGATTGGCTCCTTGACTTGTGCAAATGAGAAAAAGGCCATTTCCCGGTTATCAGACGGCCAGTTAGGGTCATTTGCGATGGCAAAGAGCGCATTCTGCGCGGAACGCGTACCGGAAGAGCCCAAAGCCCCGATCAAGGTGGACGCGTAGTCAGAATTGGGAAACGGCTCGTTCAGTGCGTCAAGAATCGCTTCGACAGCAACGTCATCCCGGTCAATCAGGGAGCACAATCGCTCCATCGACTGAACATGCTCGACGCTTCCCATGCCTCCTCTAAGCAGCACATCTCTCAGAGTGGCCAATTCCGCTTCGACTTGCGCTCTGGAAAGTTGGATGGCGACGGGGCCCGCATCAGCAGCGGGAAGCGGCTCGCCCTTCCAGGAAAGGACTTGCGACGCGTTGGCTAACTCCATCTTCTTTGAGGTCCCAGCGTTCGCAACGTTACTCACTTGCTCAACACCCCGCAGATCAAACTTGAAGACCACCTCCGACTCAACTGAAATACCAATCTCTTTGGCCTGCACAGAGAAGACCTCTTTGCCCTCGATGATTTTCTGGTATGGGTCCATGTGTATTGACGACTGCCCGTGTATGAGACTCTCCGAAGTTATGTCTGCTTTTGCTCCCGGGGAAAGAAGGGAGAGATAACGGTCCTTCTTTTTCAAAATGCCGCATTTCGCGCCTGGTTCAGAGCGAGCATAATTGGCGACATAGGTCCCAGTGGCATCTTCTTCGGTGAGGGTCCACCTGAGCTGTTCGGCGTTGTCAGGTAAAACCACCTGCCAGCGTGAGAGGATGTCTCTCCAGTGGTTTCTCGCTTCGGGTGAGATTGTGGGAGAGGCGACCATCTTTTCGATCTTTCCCGATTTCAACACGAATGTCAGGAGCTCGTGGGTCATTTCTCCGGACAAGTCACCGGATGGGGCACTCCCTTGGGTCTCGTTACTGGATGATTCAAAGCGTGCTCCGGACAGTCGAAAGCCTACAGTCCATCCGCGCTCCTCTTGTGCATAGACAGTCGCGATGAATTGTCCTCTCTGCATGATAGTGACATCAGTGGAGGGCGGCGCGTCCGTGCTCGACATGGGCTCTGCAGGGGTGCTGGACTGAATCTTCAAAGCACGGTTCTGGAAGAAATCATACGTGATTCGATCTCCGGGTTGAAATCCGAGCGTTGCATTCTCCTTGGGGAGAAACTCCTCTGCAGGAGACGGGAGCCGGAGTGGGGGGGGAGCGGAAGATTCGTCGTATGGCTTGGAATTGTCGTTTTGCGTTCGGTGGAGGTAAGGATTTGATCCGCGCTCCGGTTCACCACTGAAGAAGACTGCGCACAAGAGAAGTGCTGCAAGGCCAAGGGCGACACCAAGACTCACCAATCCTTGTCCCCAAATGGCGCGGCTTTGGGTACCAGTGTACCTGTCTGTCGTTGACATGGTGTTCTCTCCCACGTGTTGTCTTGGAAACAGCCAAAACACATACAATCGAAGTGGATCGGAAGAAGA
>CALBZH010000857.1 GCA_937889795.1 uncultured Syntrophobacteraceae bacterium
GAGATATCCACTCGTGACTGGAGTTCAGACGTGTGCTCTTCCGATCTCCTTCCCGTGGACGTCTACATCCCCGGCTGCCCTCCAAGGCCCGAGGCCGTGCTCCAGGGGCTCGTGCTGCTTCAGAAAAAGATCGTGGCCAAAGAGCGACCGGCGCGCTCGGTCCTTCACCTTCCCGGCGGCACCCAGGGGACGCAGGGGCCGGTTCTGGTGGAGGGCTTGACCAAGTCCCGCGATCCGCGTGGTCCCGGGATGCAGGGAACGGTCATCCGGGGCGCCTCGGCAACACCTCCCTGGTTCGACGCCAGCCGCGCCGATCTCATGTGGGCGCCCCCCGCCCCGCGAGTTGAGCTGAACGAGCAGCAGCGGGACCTCGCCACGCAACTGAAGGACCGCTTCGGCGACTCCGTGGCGCAGGAAGATCCGTCGTCGGATATGCCGACCTACCGGGTGAGCCCCGACCGGCTGAAGGACGTGCTGCGGTTCCTCAAGTCCGAGAGTACCGCAGGGTTCAAGCGGTTGGACGACCTCACCGCCATCGACCAATCGGCGCGACGGGACCGCCAGGTGTATCCTGACTTCACCCTGGTGTATCATCTGCTGTCCTTCGACTCGGCCTCACGGCTGCGTCTCAAGGTGGATCTCCACGGCGAGCAGCCGACGGCCCCCAGCATCACGGACATCTGGCCCTCCGCCAACTGGTATGAGCGGGAGGTTTACGACCTGATGGGGATCCGCTTTGACGGACACCCGAACCTTCAGCGGCTCATCATGCCCCACGACTGGAAGGGACACCCCCTTCGAAAGTCCCATCCGGGCCGCGCCACGGACATGGCACCCTACACGCTGGAGGACGCCCGGACGCGTCAGCCCCTGGACGGCGGGTTTTTCGTCAAGGCCGAGGACGGTGAGCGGCCCCTGGTGCTGAACATCGGTCCTTCCCACGTGAGCACCCACGGTTTGCTGCGGTACATCGTCTCCCTGAATGGCGAGGAAATTGACGGCATCGAGATGGACATCGGGTACCATCACCGGGGAGTCGAAAAAATCGCGGAACGCCAGACGTGGCACCAGTTCATTCCGTACTGCGCCCGTGTGGACTACTTGGCCGGGGCCGCCAATGACCTTCCCTACGTGCTGGCGGTGGAAACGCTCGCGGGCATCCAAGTCCCGGAGCGCGCCCAGGTGATGCGGGTGCTTTTGAGCGAGCTCTTTCGGCTGAGCAACCACCTGGTCTGGTTTGCCACCTACGCCCACGATCTGGGGGCCATGACGCCCAATTTCTACACCTTCGCCGAGCGCGAGATGATCCTCGACATCGTGGAGCTCATCACGGGTGGCAGACTGCATCCATCCTGGTTCAGGCTGGGAGGCGTCGCCGCGGACCTCCCGGCGGGCTGGAAGGAAGCCGTGGACGACTTTGTCCGGATCTTCCCGCAGCGCCTCAAGGTCTACGAAGCCCTGATCCGCGAGAACCCCATTTTCAAAGCGCGGACCAAGGGGGTCGGCCGGATCAGCCTCGAGGACGCCATGGACTGGGGCGTGACGGGCCCCAACCTGCGGGCATGTGGACTTGAATGGGACCTGCGCAAGAAAATGCCCTATTCGGGCTACGAGAGCTTCGAGTTCGAGGTCCCCACGGCCACGGAAGGGGATTGCTACGCGCGGTACCTGGTACGGGTGGAGGAAATGAGGCAGAGCCTGCGGATCATCGAGCAGGCGGCCGCGAACATGCCGCCGGGCCGGACCATTTCGGAAGACTACCGCTACGTGGTGCCGCAGCGCAAGGACATGCTCCACGACATCGAGAGTCTGATCCACCACTTCATCAACGTGACGGGCGGGCCCAAAATTCCCAAGGGCGAAGCCTACCGATCGTGCGAAATTCCGCGCGGCGAGCAGGGCTACTACGTGGTGAGCGACGGTCTCGGGTACTCGTACCGCACGCGCATTCGCGGGCCGGGGTTTGCCAATGTGCAGACGATGCCACTGATGACCGTCGGGGAAAGCATCGCGGACCTCATCGCGATCATCGGCTCGGTGGATTACATCCTGCCGGATATTGACCGGTAAGACGAAACGGCGGAATACCATGCTGACCTGGATTGCGGGATTCTTGTTGTTGCTTGCCAAGCTGGGAGTCATCCTGGTGTTTCTGCTGCTGCTGGCGGCCTACCTGGTGTGGGTGGAGCGCAAGTTCCTGGCCCGGCTCCAGATGCGCTACGGACCCAATCGAGCCGGCAAATACGGGCTGCTGCAGCCGATCGCCGACGTCGTCAAGATGCTCACCAAGGAAGACACGGTGCCGGATGGCGCGGACCGTCCGATCTTCCTGCTGGCACCGGCGGTTGTGGCCGTTTCGGCTCTGCTCATGTTCGCCGTCGTCCCCTTCGGCCCGGACCTGACCCTGTGGGGGCGTAAAGTCCCGCTCGTCATCAGCGATCTCAACATCGGCCTGCTGTTCCTGTTTGCCTTGTCTTCCCTCGGCGTTTACGGGGTGGCCCTCGGAGGATGGGCTTCCAACTCGAAGTACAGTCTCCTTGGAGGCATCCGCGGGGCCGCCCAGATGATCAGCTATGAGCTGGCCCTCGGGCTGTCGCTGGTGCCCATCGTGATGCTGGCCGGGTCCTTCAGCATCGTGGACATCGTGGACGCCCAGGCCAGATACCCGTTCATTCTGGTGCAGCCCGTCGCGTTCGTGATCTTCGTGATCAGCGCCATGGCGGAA
>CALBZH010000858.1 GCA_937889795.1 uncultured Syntrophobacteraceae bacterium
TCCCCAACCGGATTTGAACCGGTGTTGCCGGCGTGAAAGGCCGGTGTCCTGGACCGGGCTAGACGATGGGGACGAAAAGTAAGCTGGCTTTTAACGAACGCACCAGGTATTGTCAAGGCAATTGTTGGTGGGCCGTGCGCGACTCGAACGCGCGACTCTCTGCTTAAAAGGCAGATACTCTACCGACTGAGTTAACGGCCCACACCGTGGCGTCGCCAAAAGATCCAGCCAACTAACACGCTTTTTTCTTGCCTGTCAAGGATCATTTGCTCGGACGAGCTCACTCGAAATGAGGAGAGAGGCAGATGAAAAACGCGGTTTTTGTGAACATTCCCTGGGTGCTTCTCGGCATGGTGCTGGTGGTCGTTTGGGCCGGGATCGGTGGGGGAGGTGTCTCGGGACAAGAGTCACCCTCGGAGGTGAAGCTCCCGGAGCCCAAAGGGGATGGGAGCGTCTCGGTCGAAGCGGCCATCCGGCTTCGCCGGTCCGTTCGCCGTTACGCCGGGGACCCCCTCACCCTTGGAGATGTTTCGCAGCTCCTTTGGGCGGTTCAGGGTGGCACTGCATCCTCGGGATATCGAGCGGCTCCCTCCGCCGGGGCCCTTTACCCTCTCGAAGTGGATGTGCTCTGTGGGCGGGTAGAGGGACTGGAGCCCGGGATTTACCGGTACAATCCCAAAGCCCACAGCCTAAGCCGGCGGCTGCAGGGGGATCGGCGCTCCCAGGTCTCCTCCGCGGCCCTTGGTCAAAGCGCGGTTGCACAAGCTCCCGTGGTCCTGGTGATTTCCGCCGTCTTCGAGCGCACGTTGCACAAGTATGGCGAGCGGGGCATTCGCTACATACACACCGAAGCGGGCCATGCGGCGCAGAACGTCTGCCTCCAGGCGGTCGCGCTCAAGCTGGGGTCCGTGCACATCGGGGCGTTTCAGGATGATCAAGTCGCGAAGGCGCTGGAGCTTCAACACGGAGAAAAACCCCTGATTCTGTTGCCCATCGGCAGGGTTGCTCCCTGAGGACCCGCGCGTCATGCAATGGGTCGTGATTGCCCTTGCCAAGTCTGGATCGATCCCGGTCCGGCTCTCAGGCCACGAGCTTCTCTCCCGCGGCCAGGTTTTCGAGGGCCTCGCGGTTCAAGATCTGGATCTTCCGACCCTCGACCCGGATGAAATCCTGCTGGCTCAAGCGGCCCAGAATGCGCGACAGGGTTTCCGGGATGGTCCCAAGCAAGCTGGCCAGCTGCCCCTTGGTGATGTCCAAATCGAATGAAGGGGAGGCCTGATTGTGGTCGCTCAGATACAGCAAATAGGCTGCGAGGCGTCCGGGCACCTCTTTCAGAGACAGGTCTTCGACCAGGATGGTGAAATAGCGCAACCGCTTGCATAGGATCGCCATCATGTTCATGGAAAGAGACGGTTTTCGCGCGACGAGCGCCTTGAAGGCGTCTTTTGGAAAGAAGAGCAGGCGGCTCGGCTCGAGCGTTTCAGCATGCGCGGGGAAGCGACCCCCCGCGAAGACCGGAACCTCGCCGAAGATTTCTCCCTCCCCGAAGATGTGCAGGATCTGCTCTTTCCCCTCCAGCGAAAGCTTGTAAATCTTGATCCGCCCTTCGCAAATGCCGAAAAAACCCGTGGCTTCACTGCCTTCGTGAAACAGCATCTGGCCCTTGGTGTGTTTTTGATCCACCACGATGGCCGCCAGCTGCTGGAGATCCTCCTCCGGCAGCCCGTTAAACAAGGCCAGTCTCCCGACGCGTTGAATCGTGCTCATGCTGTCCTCCCTCCCGTTCGCCATAAGTAACACCGTCCCTTGATGCAGGTCAAAGCCATTGCGTTTTCGACGCATTACGTTCACGGCACCGTCGCGACTGACGGGGCATCGTGCCCAAACGCGGCTTTCGATGGGGCTCTCGAAAAAAATCAAGCGGGTTGATCTAGATCAAGGCGCGGCAAAAGGGGAGGCATTAAGTTGGGAGCCAAGGTGGTTGATTGATGCGGACGGTTTTATCTTTCTGGTGCCAGGAAGGGTGCCGGGGGGAATCGAGTCATGAGCAGCAAGGGCCCTGTTTGCCGGGCAGCTAGACCAAGGGACAATCCAACCAGCACAAGGAGCAAGAGCATGTACTGCTATCAATGCGAACAGACGGCGAAGGGTGAAGCGTGCACCAAGATGGGAGTCTGCGGCAAGCAGCCTGACGTGGCGGCCCTTCAGGATCTTCTGGTTTATGTGCTTCGCGGCTTGGCGGCGTACGCCGTCGAAGGCCGCAAGGTCGGCGTAAGCGACAAGAACGCCAGCGTGTTCATGGCTAGAGCGATGTTCACGACGTTGACCAACGTGAATTTCGATCCGAGCGACATCGCGGCCATGGTCCGCGAGACCGTTGCCCTGCGCGATCTCCTCGGCGCCAAGGTCAAGAACGCGGGCGGCAAGGTGGATGTCTACCCTGAGGTCACCGGGTTCCAGCCCGCAGCCAGTGTGGAAGGGATGGTCGCCCAAGGTGAAAAGGTTGGGCTGAAGTCCGATCCCTCCGTGGATCCCGATATCCTTTCGCTCCAGCATATTGTCCTTTTTGGCATCAAGGGGGTTTGCGCCTACGCCGACCATGCCCACATCCTCGGGCAGAGCGACGAAGCGGTTTACGCCTACGTTGAGGAAGCCTTGGTGGCCCCCTTCAACAAGGACCTCGGTTTGAACGACTGGGTTGGCTTGGCCCTCAAGTGTGGCGAGGTCAACTTCCGGGCCATGGAGCTCCTCGATGCCGGCAATACGGGCGCTTACGGCCATCCCGTTCCGACCAAGGTTCCGCTCGGGGCCAAGAAGGGCAAGGCGATCCTGGTTTCCGGCCACGATCTGAAGGATCTCGAGGAAATCCTGAAGCAGACCGAGGGAAAGGGCATCTACGTCTACAGCCACGGTGAAATGCTTCCAACCCACGGCTACCCGGGCCTCAAGAAGTACGCCCACTTCCACGGCCACTACGGGACCGCCTGGCAGAACCAGCAGAAGGAGTTTTCCCAGTTCCCAGGTGCCATCATCATGACCACCAACTGCATTCAGAAGCCCCAGGACGTTTACAAGGGCAACATCTTCACGACGGGCTTGGTGGGCTGGCCGGGAGTGCCGCACTTGTCGGATTACAATTTCGCTCCCGCCATCGAGAAAGCATTGGCCATGCCTGGATTTACCGAGGATGGCAACGGGAAGTCCGTCATGGTCGGCTTCGCCCGAAACACCGTGATGGGCGTTGCGGAAACGGTGATCAACGCGGTGAAGAACAAGGCCATTCGTCACTTCTTCCTGGTGGCGGGATGTGATGGCGCGAAGCCCGGTCGGAACTACTACACCGAATTCGTCGAGAAGGTTCCCAAGGATTGCGTCGTGCTGACGCTCGCCTGCGGGAAGTTCCGGTTCTTCGACCGCGACCTCGGTGACATTGGCGGCATCCCGCGCCTTCTCGACGTCGGCCAGTGCAACGACGCCTACTCGGCGATCCAGATCGCCGTGGCGCTTTCGAAAGCCTTCAACGTCGGCGTGAACGAGCTGCCTCTTTCCCTGGTTCTGTCCTGGTACGAGCAGAAGGCCGTCGCGATCTTGCTGACCCTGTTGTACCTCGGGATCCAGAACATTCGGTTGGGGCCATCCCTGCCGGCTTTCGTGTCGGGAAATGTGCTCGATGTCCTGGTGAAGACCTTCAACATCAAGCCGATCACCACGCCGGATGAGGATCTGAAAGCGATCCTGGGCTAGTGCTTCGTCGAAGAAGTCATGCCTGGCAAGAGCACCCCCCCCCAACCCCCCTTGAGGTGGGAATCAACAGGGGGGGGCTACGCGAAACAACATTGGAAGAGCACTAGTGTGCTGTGCTGCTGAGGTCGTCCGCGAAGGGAGACCTCAGCTGGATGAAAGACTCTGGATGCTGAACAAGGCGGTTGAGTGTTATAGCGCTCCCCGCCCGGCATCCGGGGATCCCTCCGGTGGACCTGCGGGGTGGTCCAAGAAGGGTGATGCGCTCCAGAAGGTCATCGGCTTAAGAAAGGAGTCACGGCCATGAAATGTCCCGGACAGGATACCCGTTATTGGGAGCCGGGAGCCATCCACGAGGCTCAATGCCCGAACTGCGGTCATGCGGTGGAGTTTTTCAAGGATGAGTCTTCTCGGAAGTGCAGGAAATGCGGGCATAAGCTCATCAACCCCAAGATGGATTTTGGCTGTGCCTCCTACTGCAAGTTTGCCGCCCAGTGTTTGGGCGATCTGCCGCCGGAACTCCTCGCCAAGCGGGAGGACCTGCTACGGGACCGGGTGGCGATCGAGATGAAGAAATATTTCGGCCGCGATTTCAAGCGCATCGGACATGCCACGAAGGTCGCCCGGTACGCGGAGCAGATCGTTAAATCCGAGGCGGGGGACCCGGCGATCGTCCTTGCCGCAGCTTATTTGCACGACATTGGGATCCGGGAGGCCGAGCGGCTGCACCAGAGCTCCGCCGCCCGTTACCAGGAAGAGCTCGGCCCGCCCGTTGCCCGGGAGATCCTGCTGGCCTTTGGTGCTCGCGAGGAGCTGGTCGACGAGGTGTGTGACATCATCGCCCATCATCACCATCCGCGCGATCCCGAGACCGTGAATTTCAAATGCTTGTACGATGCGGACCTGATCGTGAACCTGGAAGAAAACATGCGGGAAGCCCCCCTGGCTGCCGAGAAGCTGCGCGGCATGATCGAAAAAAACTTCCTCACCGAAACGGGAAAGACCCTGGCAAGGCAGGCGTTCCTCGAAAGGAGCTCAACATGAAATCAAATCGAAAGATCATTGAAATCGATGAGGAGCGCTGCGACGGGTGTGGCCAGTGTGTGCTCTCCTGCGCGGAAGGCGCCATCGAGATCATCGAAGGCAAGGCCCGACTGATCAAGGAGAGCTACTGCGACGGCCTCGGGGCCTGCCTGGGCGAATGCCCCCAAGGGGCTTTGCGCATCATCGAACGGGAGTCGGAGGAGTTCGACCCCGAAGCCGTGGAGCACCACCTGGCCGAGCGAGACAAAGCGGCCCAGGCGAAAGTCATTCCCATGGCGGCGGCTGGATGCCCATCGGCGAAGATTCGGACCTTCGACGTCGCCTGCGATACGGCAAACAAGCCGACCACCCAGGCCGACAGCGCCTCGGCACTGGGGCATTGGCCGGTTCAGCTCCGACTCGTTCCCCCCAATGCGCCTTTTCTGAGGTCGGCCCATCTCCTCGTGACCGCCGACTGCGTTCCGGTTGCCTATCCGAGCTTCCACCAGGATTTTCTGGCGGGAAAAGTGGTCCTCCTGGGGTGCCCGAAGTTCGACAACGTGCAGGAATACGTTCAGAAATTCGCGGAGATTTTTGCGAAGGCCCAAGTGGAAGCCGTGACCGTGCTTGACATGGAAGTCCCTTGCTGCTCGGCCCTGACCATGATCGTGAAAAAAGGGATGGAGCTCGCGGGGAAGTCGGTTCCGATCGAAACCATCACCATCGGCGTCCAGGGCCAGGTGGTCAACCGGGAGCGGCAGGCGGTGTGAAATGGTTTGGCGTGCGCCATTGGCCTGCTGGCCATGTCAAAGGAGCTTTCTTTTCGCCTTGTTGGCCGTCCAGCCATAGATGAGGAGCATGGCGGCCATCAGGACTGTCAGCATGACACTTACGGCCGATCCGAAAGGCCAGTCTCTGGCGCTCAGGAACTGGTTCTTGATGAGGTTTCCGATGAGGAGGGTCTTGGCGCCGCCAAGAAGATCGGGAATGTAGAACATCCCCAAGGCCGGGAGAAAGACCAGCATGCTGCCAGCGACAATGCCCGGCAGAGTCAGTGGCAGCACAATGCGGGTGAACGTCGTCAGTCTCCCGGCTCCAAGATCGCGGGCGGCCTCCAGAAGGCGCACATCAAGCTTTTCGATGGAGGCGTATAGGGGCAGCACCATGAACGGCAGCAGGGAGTAGGTCAGGCCGACGAGCACCGCCAGCTCGGTGTAAAGAAGATTCAAGGGGTTCTGAATCAGTCCTGTCCAGAGCAGGAGGGAGTTCAGGACCCCTTTGGTTTTGAGGAGGATGATGATGGCGTAAGTCCTTACCAGGGAGCTTGTCCAAAACGGAATGATCACGAGAAGGAGCATGAGTCGCTTGTGTCGGCTGCTGGACCTGGCCAGCAGGTAGGCGAAAGGGTAGCCCAGGATCAGGCACGAGAAGGTGGTCAGAGAGGCAAGGGATGCGGAGCTCCAAAGGACCTCGAGGTAGATCGGGTCCAGCAGGCGCAGGTAGTTGGACACGGTCAGGGGCAGAGAAACGAATTCCGTTTCCCCGCGCGTGAGAAGGCTGGCTCCCAGCACCATGAGGCTCGGGATGAGCGCAAAAACGCCCATCCATGCCCAGAGGGCGCCCACGGACAGCCAGCGGACGGGCCGGTCAGCTTTCATGGGGCAAGATCACCTCCCAGCCGGGTATCCAATCCACAAACACCTCCTCCCCGATGGCGAACTCGAGCTGCTCGTGGTCTTCGTTGAAAAACTGGCTGGCCGCCAGCTGCTTGCCGCTCGAGAGCCTCAGGATCAGGTCGACGGTCGTGCCCTTGTAAATGACCTCGCAAACCGTCGCGCCGAAGGTTTGAGCGCCGGATGCCAGCTCATCAAGTCGCCACACACGCAGGTCTTCGGGGCGGATCAGGACATCGACGGCATCTCCACTCTGGAATTCATTTGGGGAGGTTGGGGCAAGCTCAATCGTTCTCCCCTCGAGGCCGACCCGCAGCGTGTCGCCCTCGCGGCGGACGACGGTCCCCTCCAGGATGTTGATCTCCCCGACAAAGCGCGCAACGAAGTGGTTCCGCGGGGTTTCGTAGATTTCGCGCGGCGTCCCGGTCTGCTCGATGCGTCCTTCGTTCATCACCACCACACGGCTCGACATGGACAGGGCTTCGTCCTGGTCATGCGTGACGAAAATGAACGTGATTCCCAGCTGGCGCTGATACTGGATGAGCTCGATCTGCATGGCCTTGCGGAGCTTGTAGTCCAAGGCGTTCAGGGGCTCGTCGAGGAGGAGGACCAGGGGCTTGTTGACGACGGCCCGGGCGATGGCCACACGCTGCTGTTGCCCCCCGCTCAGCTGAGCTGGCTTGCGCTGCGCGAGGTCGGCGAGGTTGACCATCTCGAGGGCCTCATGCACGCGTCGCTCGATTTCCTTGCGCTGAAGCCCCTTTGTGCGAGGGCCGAAGGCCACGTTGTCGAAGACACTCATGTGCGGAAAGAGGGCGTAGCTTTGGAACACGGTGTTGACGGGGCGCCTCTCGGGGGGGATGCCCGCCATGCTCTGTCCGTCGATAGTGATCTCGCCGGACGTAGGCGTTTCGAAGCCCGCGATGAGGCGCAAGAGCGTGGTCTTCCCACACCCCGAAGGGCCAAGCAGCGTGAGGAGCTCTCCCTTCGACACCTGGAGGTCGATGCCCTTCAGGGCCTGCGTGTCTCCGAAGGTCTTGGAGAGCTGCGTCAGTTCGATGGCCGGCAGGCTCATGGGCTATCACCAGAACGAGGCCAGATAGTCCCATGCGAGCTTATGAAGCCTCAAAACCAGCATGGGCCTTAGCTTTAGGGCCTGCCTATATGCCGCGACCGCCTGTTTCCTGCAGCGGCCCTTGAGCAATTTGTGAGCATCCGTATAGCACTTGTTCCCCATGTTCCTCTTGAAGGCTTTGCGCAGCGAGGGATCAATCAACCCCACGTGTTTTTCATACAGCCTTGCGTACCCCTTGTACTTGACGGTAGACGAGGTGGAGAAGGAGCTGGGCTGAACCCTTCTCGTCACGAGGGATACGGGCAGCCGCATCATTCTGGTGCTGCACGCCGCGCGAATCCACCAGTCCCATTCCTCACCCCACTCAATGTCTTCGTCCATGAGTCCCACGCGGTCGAGAACGGAGCGTCGGAACAGAATGCTCGAGGTGTAGATCATGTTGCGCTCGGTCAAAGCCTCGATCAGGTTGGAGAACCCGAGCCTGTCTTCCACCGTGGTGTGCACCTTCCCGTCCCGTGTCATGCGGCGCGGGTCGCAAAAGACCACTTCCGCGTTCGAATCATGCAGGAATTGAAGCTGCCGTTCGATCTTATCCCGATCCCAGAGATCGTCACCGTCCAGGAGTGCGATATACTCACCGGTGCTGGCAAGCAGACCGGTATTCCGCGCGGCGGCGGCGCCTCCGTTTTCGCGCCTGATGTATCGGACCTTGCCCTCGTTGATGAAATCCTGGATAACGCCGACCGTTCCGTCGGTCGACCCGTCGTCAACCACCACGATCTCCAGGTTCTGGTGTGTTTGGGCCAGAACGCTTTCGACGGTCGTCCTCAAGGTGCGCTCGGCATTGAACGCTGGTATGACGACGCTCACGCGATCCATTTTCATTCCTTAGAGTAGTCCTTGTCGAGTATGGTGAGTCACGATGCATTAAATGTTTTATAGAAGTAGAAGTCCTCTTGAACCATTTTAAAAACTCTTTCACTGAGATTTTGACGATCGGCTACAATAAGGTCAACCAATTTTCTTCTGGGATTCAACCATTTCAAAAATCTGTTATAGATTCTAGAATTGGGAAAGATATTGTATAAAGCCATCCCTCTGGCGTATAATCCTCTGAATCTACCCTTAATGTCATCTCCAGCATCGACTGAAAGATGAACACGTTCCCATGGTCTTCGGAAGCCGGCTCCATGATGGTATATCAAGTCATCATAAATGCCGAAGAATAGCGGGTCCCAATTAATGGTGTTGCTTCGTGTCAATGGATACCATTCCATATGATTTTCATTGAGAATCTTCATGAGGTTGCCACCAACATCCGTTACGAGCCTGTCTTGGTCGTTCAACCATTGATGCCCCGGTTTCCAATCGCCGCGTATGGATTTCCAGAACCCGACAGTGGTCAAACAGAAGGACGGATGCGGCTGGATATCCCCGCTGTTCTCCTTGCGCTGAATCGCAAGCAGCGGATATTTCCGCAAGTGCTCCTCTCCGAACGCGACAATATCCGCGATAGGGAAAGCGTCACCGTCGATAAATATTAGCCAATCATCCGGGGAAACGGCATTGAACCAAACGATATCTGCCAAGACATTAAGCTTAACAGCATGCGGAATGATTGGCTCTGTAGAGCAGTAATAAAACTTTGGCTCATGCTCTGATGGGATATCATTGAGAAATGCATAGATTCTAAAAGTACTTTTAATATTTTCTTTGAAGTATTTGAGTTGAATATCTATCCAGCGATCGTCTTTCCAATGAACCGTAACAATATGAATCATGAACAGAAGATCCTTATGTAATTGCGCTCAGCTCCGATGACGATGGCCTGTCGCGTGGGACGGTCCTTCATGACGTCAATAACAGGCAAACCCCTGAGGTTTCGTGGGATGCGCTTCACCCCGTCGTTCGGCGGCCTCCAAGAATGCCTGCACATCGGTATTGAGGATCAAGGGGAGCATTTCCTTGATGGTTTCATCCGGCCAGTCCCACCACCTCAGCTCGAGTAAGCGCTCAATGGTCGCGTCATCGAAGCGCTTTCTAATGAATCGCGCTGGGTTGCCGGCAACGATCGCATAAGGCGGCACGTCTTTCGAGACCAC
>CALBZH010000859.1 GCA_937889795.1 uncultured Syntrophobacteraceae bacterium
GATATCCACTCGTGACTGGAGTTCAGACGTGTGCTCTTCCGATCTCCAGGGCAACACCTGCCATGAGGGCGCGACAGGCCTCAACCTCATCCCGCAGCGAATCCCCGGGGTCCGTTTCTGTCGTCAGCACGAGAAGCTCCGGAAATTCCTCGCCATTGAGATCCCGCGTCTTGAACCCCGTATACCGGTAGAGCCCCGACAGCCCGCCCAGGAGTGACTCGCGAAGAGCGGTCTGCGGCAGGAACGGGAGACCTTCGAGGGCCATGAGCGGAAAGGCGACCCTCCTCAGCTTCATCTCCCGGCACTTCCTGAGCCCGGCGGCAACGGCCGATCTCAGCTTGAAGAGATCGAGCTTTGCCTCCGGGCCAAGCCCGACGCAGACAACCCGGGGGATTCTACCTCCCGGCGGCGCGTAGTACGCGGCGACCTGCTGGTGCTTCCCCTGGAAGTCGTCCAAATCCAGGAGATCGCGCAGCCACCTTGCCTGCTGCTCCACCCATCGTCCCAACCCGGACGGCAGCAGCGCAGGTTTTTCGAAAGCTAGAAAGACAATCCCGTCGGCTTCCCATGAACCGAGGGAGGCCGTCTTCCATTGGATCTCCATGCAAAGACTCCTTGTCTCAAGACAAATCACCATGAGCGGGCAGACGGCTCACGGCCCGGGCACGGATCACCGCTCTGACGACGGCTTGAGCAGTGGCTTGAGCGGCCAGCGCTCCGATGATGGACACCTCGGCATTCGGACCGTCACCACAGCTGAGCGCGAAGATGGTGTCCCCGTCGTAGAGGGTATGCGCCGGGAAAATGACGCGCGCCAAGCCATCATGCGCCATCTGGGCCACCTTGGTGAGCTGGGTCTTGGTGAGCTTCACGTTCGTGGCCACGGCCCCGACCACCGTGTGCTGTCCCTCGGGAAACCCCCGCAGCTTGGTAAGCCGCCGGATCTCCTGCTCCGCATCGAGGATTTTCAGACTCTCGGCACTCTCCCGGCATCCGGCCAGGGTCTTTGCGCCGCTGGGCTCGACAACGTTTCCGAACGCGTTCACCACCATGAGCGCCCCCACCTGGACTCCCGTCGGAGCCTCGATACAGAAGCTCCCCAGACCCCCCTTCATGCCCCGGTGCAGTCCGTGCAGCTTCCCAACGGTGGCCCCCAGCCCCGCTCCCTCGCACCCCTCGGGGACGGGAGCGTCCGAGGCCGCCAGGCACGCCTCATAGCCCAGCTCGGCGTCCGGATGGCGATCTGTCGTATTCATGCCGAGATCGAAGATCATGGCCCCGGACACGATGGGAACGAGCCCGTGCCCCGTGTCGAAGCCGACCCGCTGGTCTCTCAAATACCGCTTCAACCCCTCGGCCACGCTGAGCCCGAACGCACTGCCTCCGGCAAAAAAAAGCCCGTGGACCTTGTGCACCAGGTTCAGAGGATGGAGCGTGTCGGTCCCGCAGGTGGCGGGCGCCCCTCCCCGCACATCGACGCCGGCCGTTGCCCCGCCCTGCGGCAGGATGACCGTGCAGCCGCTGGGGCCTCCCGGCAGAGCCGCGTGCCCGACCCGAATCGATTCGATCGCGGTCAGCGTGTCATTGTGCGGGTGCATCATCCGGGTACCTCTGTCTGAGATAGTGGTAGATCTCTTTTCCGATGTCCATCCCGGTCTCGATGATCTGAGGCCCGAAATGACGGCCGGTCGTGCTCCTGAACGTCTCCCGGATGCGCAGAATCCCGGTCATCCCCCAGGGGAAGCGCGTGATCAATTCACGCGGCGTCACCTTCTGGTGATCGATCATGTGCCAGATGGTGTGCGTGAAGGTATCTCGCCCCCACCGGAACTTATCGGCATCGTAGAGGGAATCGCTCACGAGATGGAACCATGGACGGAGAAACGGTGCCGGCGTCGTGAACGCCTCGTGGTTCCGTATGGCGGCACAGATGCATGCAACCTCGATCTCATGCAGCGGAAAGCCATCCAGGAGCCTGGCGGCCTCGACAGCACCCACCTCGGCATGCTTTTCCTCGCCGCGGGAAATGTCGTGCAAGAGCCCCGCGAAAAGACCGAGCAGCATGAGCCGTTCCGCACGCCGCCGCTCGATGCGGCTCGCCAGGGTTTCGATGCAGATGAGGGTCGCGGCATCGAGCCCCACACGGGAGCAATGGTAGAGGCCGTGCCCCAGGTCCTCGTTGAGTAGCGGTGCAACGCGGCTCCGCAGACGTGCGACCAGCGGGTCGGCGTGGTAGAGCCTTCGGGCCAGCGCCATGGGGGCCCTGAACCGAAGGTAAAAGTCGGGAAGCTTGTGCCGGGATGCTATTCGCTCCGCTTCGCGCTGCAGCTTTTTGATCTCGTCATCCATGGGAACCCGCGACGATGATGGGGACTCAGTGAAGCCCGTACTTTTCCGCGATCAGCCGCCGGAATCGCGGGCTGTAAATGAGATCGAACGTCGCCTCCTTGCCGGGAAAAAGCTCGCAGGCCCGCTGCTTGACTCCGTCCACAATGCGCAGCGCCTCGCCATGTGAAACGTTGGACTGCGCAATAGTCGCCAGCGCGAAATCGACCAGCCTGCGTAGGAGTCTGATCCGCCGGTTCTCCTCCCGAATCTCGGATTGGGACCTCAACGGCTCTGCGTCCACGGAAGCCATCCACACCTCCTGATGTCAAGATGGAGCATTGTGCCCATTAATGGATCAAAGCGCAAGAGCGGCAGTAGTT
Organism: uncultured Syntrophobacteraceae bacterium; assembly: GCA_937889795.1. Taxonomy (GTDB): domain Bacteria; phylum Desulfobacterota; class Syntrophobacteria; order Syntrophobacterales; family Syntrophobacteraceae; genus CALBZH01. Next base: position 2,709 of record CALBZH010000859.1, read on the forward strand.
ACGAATCAAGGGTATCTTAACCATACCTGATGCATGGCTGGACGTCGACACCCGGAGCTCGATGGGTGGGATGGGCTTCGGTGAGCCTGTGCCGGCTGGCAGGACGGATGCTTGACAAGTTACCGCTTCGCTAGTACGGCGCGGCAAGAGTTCCGCACCCAGGCCAGGAAGATCCTGGATGCCGGATGCTAGATAAGACCCATGCAAGAGCGGAGGCTTGTTTATCTGGCATCAAGCATCTGGCCTCTCGACCTGATGAGTGATGACTTCCGCCGCCCGGTACTAGCCGGAATCCAGCGCTTTTTCAGATTGGTGCCGAATCCCGGCCTTCGCAGGGATGACGTATCAAGAGTGATGTATTTGTCTATTGATTAGATATTCCCTCAATTTGACGCCAAGGGGCCTTCGCCGGGCTGACGATGCGGAAGTCGGGCACTCGTTTGCAGTCCCTCGTACGAAGACGGATGCCCGTGCGTCATCCGGGATGCTCATCTTTGACCAAATTCGGTCGCCTTACCCCGATCGATTTGATGAGTCGCTCCGTGATCGAGCTGATCCGGTAATGCCCCAAGCTCTCCGAGACATCGAAAACCCTCCAGATGCCATCCGGGTACAGCCGCACTTCCTTGGTGTTCGAGCAGGATTTGGAAGCGCACCAAAAGAGCCGGTAATCGGTCAGCGGCAGGCTCCGACACGGTTTTCTGCAGGAACTGCAAAACACGCGATTCCTCGACAGGTCGATGAAAAATGGGACTTTTCTTTTCACGGACGCCTCCTTCGTCCTGAATCTCGTCTCCCCGATCGGCTTCGTGCTCGAGTCGGGCCAGTCCCGACACAGGCAGTGCCCGCTCCTGTCTCATGGACCCCAGACCACAGGGGCGCACGGAACCGTCGCGGAACCGAATCGGCCAATCGTTTGGCCAAGATGCTGGCTCGGTCAGAAAGCTGCGAATAAGGTCGCCAGGCGGCGAAGGAGGCTGAGTGCGAAAATCGGAAGGACTGCCACGCGGGAAGAGCATGCAATTCGATGGCGTGGCGGTAGTCACGGGAGCAGCCGCGGCTCGATGAAACCGGAGCACAATCGGAACGTTTCCCGTAAACTATAGGGGCCTGACGGAATCGTGTCAAACAGAGATCGTTGCCGGGTACCCGATCACCCCTGGGCGAATCCCATCCCGCTTTGGTGGCACGCTTCAAAGCCGACCTCACATGCCCGTGGACGTGCTCTCCATGCCCTTCGGCCGGTCCCACGCGGTTTCGCCCTTGCCTTTGGCGAGGGTTTATGTCACTGATCAGGTCACTGACAGGCTTCACGCACAACAGACATGTGCCCCATGAGGAGACGCCCACGCCGTGCGCACACGGATGCGCCAAACGGATGCGCGATGAGACGGGGCAGCGATGATCCGAAGTCTCTTGGCCACTCACTGGTAGGGGTTCGGCATGGCGACGGCAGATGGAGACTCGGGTAGCGAGTCGTTGTCTCCCATCGAACGACTGCTCACCGAGCGCACGGGACGCGGGGGTGAGGCGCTGGAAGTGGCGGAAATTCTCGCGGCCGCCCAAGACGGCTTTGAGTCCTTGTTCCGCGAGCCGCCTCTCGGCCCGATCCCCGACTACCTCGAGGTCCACTGGAGGGTTTATGGGTGTGTCGGGGAGTTGGAGGAGAGTGTCGAGCAGCTTGACCGCTGGAAGGTCCTGCAAATCGAGCGATGGCTCCAAGAGAGAGTCGGGCGGCGGTGGCGCATCGACGGACAGGTCCACGAGCTGCGGGCGGTCAAGGGGGATGGACCCAGCTCGGTGAGGTATTCAGCTCGCTCGTGCGATGCTTGAAGCTCCATTCACAACGATGTACTCAGCGGAGACGGGCGCAGCCGGAGCCATAGACTGAATGGTCCGTTATGCCGCATGGATTCGGAAGGTGATTTCTGATGGCCCAAGCGAAGCAAGGCGATACGGTTAGGGTTCATTACCATGGGACCTTGGAGGATGGTACGGTTTTCAGCTCCACTTACGAGGAACAGGAGCCGTTTGAGTTTACGATCGGGCAACAGAGCGTGCTGCCACGATTCGAAATGGCTGTCATTGGTATGAACGAAGGAGAAACGAGACGTATTTCGCTTTCCCCTGAGGAAGCTTATGGTCAACACCGAAAAGAATTTGTTTTCGCAATGGATAGGACTCAGGCCCCGCCCAATCTAGAGCTTGAATTGGGTAAGCGACTGCAAGTTCGCACCAATCGTGGTGACAACGTGATTGCCACGATTACTCAGGTTACTCCCGATAGCATCGTTCTCGACGCAAATGATCCACTTGCAGGAAAGACGCTTCAATTCACGATAGAGCTTGTCAAGATCATGTAGATCCGTTTAGCGACACTGCTTACTGCGCTTCCCTGCCCACCTTCGAGCTCCCGTCCGACTGCCCGCTGCCTTGCTGCCGTCGATTTTCGCCAATCTGCGACCTTATGTTCACATAAGCGCCGTGATCGAGAACAGACCTTGATAACGCGGAGGGATACCATGTCCATGTGGCTTTATGATGAGGTAAGAGAAATGGAGGACTTCCAAGTCTACCAAAAGGAAGTCCGGGAACTGGAGCGCGAATACCTTGAGATCCGGGTACTCCTGCGCGATGCCGAGCAGGCGTTGAAGACGGATCCCGACAGTGCATACCTCCGGGCAAAGGTTGCGTATCTCGCCAAGAGGCAGAGGGATCTCGAGCGTCGAGGACCCCGTCTTGCGGCGGATCATCCGCTGGAAATCGCCCTTTGGGCGCCGCCGCACGGATAGCGGGATCGTGGTCGTATTGACTCAACAAGGCGGCGGCGACTTCTCGATCGGCGGGTGAACCGACTTGAATCACTCCAGACTTGACAGGCAGCTGCGGATCGCGGGCTGGAATCAGCACGCATTGGACAGAGCGAGGATCGGTATCGTCGGGGACCGCGACCGGCTGGCCTCGCTTTTCGTCCTTTCGGCCTCGGCTCTCGGGATCAACAACCAGGTGCTCATTGCCCCGACCCTCGACCAGACGCTCATCGAAATTGCGACAGCACTGAATCCCCTGCTCTCTCTCACTCACCTGGAAGGCTTCTACACGCATCCGACGCTCTCCAGCCTCTTCGACCCGTGTGAGCTGATCGTCGATCTGAGCCACTACGGCCTCGCAAACAAGCTGCTGCTGGAACGGAGCTTCAGAAAGAACCGTCCGTTGGTCAGGGGGATTTGCTACGAACGGGGCGCGGTTCAGGGCTTCCATGTCTTCACCTATTTGAAAGGGCGCGAGTGGCGCGATCTCGAGCGGATTGTCTCCCCCAACAACCTCCCCGGGGATCATTGGAACGACGGTGTGCTCGAGACAATCGCGGCCGGTATTGTCCTGGAAGAGGTGAAGAGCCTCCTCATGCGGCAGCCCGTCTCGGACGCTCTGATCACCTACGAAAGGCCAAAGACGGGTGCCGGCGATCCACGGCTCCGTGCCCTCGTTGTGGGAGCGGGCGCACTGGGGACCTTCGTTGGCCTGTGCCTTGCGTTTGCGGGATTCAAGACATGCACGATCATGGACCCGGACGTCGTGGAATCGACGAACCTGAACCGACAAGTCCTCCTTTATGGGGCCATTGGGCGGAGCAAGGCCGAGACGCTATGCGACAGGCTGAATATGCTTTTTGGGATGAGCGCCAGCCCGTCCGTTGCCTATTTTCAGCCGGATACCGACCTCTCCTCCTACGACGTGGTACTCGACTGCGTGGACAATTTTGAAGCCAGGATCCTCCTGAGCGAGAGATGCCGGGAGCAGGGCAAGACGTTGATCAGCGGGGGAACGAGCGCGGAGGCAGGCCAGGTTGTGGCCTACCGGCCGGAGCTGGGTGGTCCGACCCCGGCGGAGCTTCTCGGCCTTTATGAGATTGTCGGCACCCGTGCGTCGAATACTCCTCCACGGGAGCGGGCCTCCTGCACCTACCGGCCCGATCCCTCGGTCGTCATGACCAATCAAATCACCGCGGGCTTCATGGCGGATGCTTTCAGAAGGCTGCTGGAGGGGCAGGAGGTCGATAACGTTTTTTATGATTCTACCCGCAATGAGCGGATCTAAGCGTTGGGGTGTACAAGGCGGAGGAAGGAAACCATGGGCGACAGTGACCTCAAGAAGGCTCTGGAAACGGAAGAAATGCAGCAACTGCTGCCCCTTGTCGTTGAGATCATCCCCGGACAGGCGGCCGAAGGGCTGATCGATATCTACGAACCGGGAAGCTACGAGGGCAGGACGTTGCGGAAGCTTTGCGACAAGACACTCTCCAAAAAGAAATGGACGATCGAGGAGCAGCTGATCATCGAAGACATCCGAAGGCAGCTTGAAGGCGGAAAGCTGCTCTGCAGGGGAAAGGAAATCGAGGGCTCGGCGCTGGAATATGCGATCGCGGAAAAGACCGAGGCCGGTGAAAAATACCTTTACGTTCCCGTCCGTGCCATCAAGCCTCAGGAAGGCGGAGCCCGACGAGAGTCACGGGGAGCCATGCATCGTGCTGCAGTTTCTGGAGCCTGAAGTTCAAATGATCGTACACTCGGGATTTCTGTATCTCCCGCTGCCCTTCGATCCCGACCTGGAAAACGAAATGGAAGGTCTCGGTCAGGCAGGGGCATCCCCAAACCCGGCTCATAGACTTGAGCCGAGTGTAATGCTTAAGGTTAGAGGAAATACATTTGTTCGCTCCCTGGACTTGATGTCTATCATTCATAACTACGACCGGATTGATGCCTATCACTACAACAAGATAAAGTGCCATATTGTACCTTCATCAAAGGATCCATCCGACCTTGAAAAGATTTTGCCCGGTGGCACGCTTCAGACCATCATTTTAGAAATCATGCCTCACTTCATTCGAAAGAATCGCGGATTTGAGAGGAAACGGTTCAGCAAGGACGAGACGCTCGATTTTTTGAGTCATCGCATTGGGGTGCCGGAGCGCTTCATGGAACGGGCGGAAGCCTATGCGGCGACCGAGCCATTGTGCAAGGCGTTGGAGGACCTCGACAAGCTGGATTTGGATCGAGTGACGGGGCCATTGCCAGAGGGCCTGATCTCCTTGAATGAGCTCCGCCTTTGGGCTCGCGGAGCCCTCGAAGCAAGGATCCTGGAGCGCGAGAAGGTCCGTCTCCGGGAGGAGATCGGTCGGCGCGCGCAGCTCGGTGAAACGAGGAAGCGACACATCGCCCTGCTCCTCTTTTTCGCGGAAACGGGATCGTTCGAATTCGATGGTTTCGGCTTCTCCAGGATAGGCGTCAAGGATGCATACGTTATCTACAAACGCACTGGGGAATATATCATCAAGGATTATTATGATCAAAGCTACCGGTTTCCCGATTGTCGAGTTGCCGTTTCAACGGCTGGCCCTCTGAAACCCGTGGTTCTTGACCTCTATAAACATCCATTCTTGCTTGGATTCTCACAAAACCAAGAAATCTGCATGAGAGGCTACGACTGGCCATCGGAGCTTAACGCCGAAAATGTTATCAGACTCCTGGAGGATGGTATCAACGCATTGCTGTACGGATACGACCCAAGACGCCGCAACGGTTATCACAGTCTCGATCCAACCTTGTATTACGTTAAAGGAACAGAATTTATCGATTACAGAATATAATCCAGCTGTCAATAGGCTCTATTTACAGGATGGGAGCCGATATCTGCATTCAGAAAGATGTTACCAACATGGATTTAGCTCAAGACATCAAAAGAGACCGAAGGATTCGGAGCCGAAAACAGCCACAGGAAAGGACGGTTTTCACCACGATCAGCTGCATCGTGAAAGAATATCGCTTGGGAGAGGACTTCCTCCAGATCATGGAGCCCAGCCGGGATATGATCGATGGGGACATGGTTCGAACGCTCCGGCAAAAGACAAAAAAGCAGTTGGATTTGCCTCCGTATTGCATGCTTCCCGAGGCGCAGTACCGGCTCACCCAGGCCATCATCCGTAGGTGGGACGGTCCCTACCTGCGCTTCGCGCACTCCCCGGAGGAAATCCTTCTTTCCCGGCTGCTTTGCGACGCGAGCCCATCCCTCTCCGCCGAGGACCTGATGCGCTGCGACTTTGAAGCCCTTCTACTGTGCGAGTATGCCAGGCGCGAGCTTGCGAAGCTTGAGAGCCAACGACCGGGGTCGCAAGGCGGCTCGTATCCCGGTCACGCGGAGGCGGCAGACAGCAGCGTGGCGGCTTTTCCAAATGGTGGCACCCGGGAGCGAATCGAGCAGCTTCGAGCTTTTGTCGCGGACATCGAGAACAAGGAGCCCACTCGGCATGACACCTCCTCATGACTCCATTTCAGGGCGCAGCCGGCAGCGCATCGAAGACAAAATCGAGCTGCTCCGGGAAGAACAGACCTCCCGAGCCGTTCAGGCAATCATCGAATTCGATAAGACCCCGGCGGACCTCAAAGCGGAGATGGACGGCTTCATCATCGGCCAGGAGCGCGGCAAGAAGGTCATCTCAACGGCCATTGCCTTTCATTACAAGCGGTTGGGGGGAGCGTTGAAAGAAGCGCTCGCGAAGAGCCAGGAGGACGTTGAGACGGCCCTGCGCAGCATCCGTCCCCCGCGAGCCAACATCCTGCTGATCGGTCCGAGTGGCTGCGGCAAGACGTACACGAGCGAAACGACCTCTCGTCTCGCGGGAGTCGCCTTCGTTCACGAGGACATGACCCGGTTCAGCGAGGTCGGCTACGTGGGGCAGGACGCCACGGATATCCTGATCGACCTCGTGTTCGCGGCCGGAGGAAACCCTACCGTGGCCCAAATGGGGATTGTGTACCTGGACGAGATCGACAAGATCGCCTCCGAAATCGTCGCTTACAAGGATGTGTCGGGGAGGGGTGTTCAGAAGGGGTTGCTTCATCTGGTCGAC
>CALBZH010000860.1 GCA_937889795.1 uncultured Syntrophobacteraceae bacterium
CATGTAGCCGATAGGATGAGCGCCGGGATTCCGGACCCGCGGATCGCCTACCCCGGAAAGACGCGGGCTCAATACAGCTTCACCCTCCAAAATGAGACGGATCGTCTGCTGGAGCGGGCGGAGCTCTGGACGTACGCTCCCGTGAAACAAACGGCGGCGCAGCGATGCGATCGCATCGAGGCCTCGCATCCATACGAGCTTCTCGAGGACAGACTTGGAAACCAGGTGCTGCACTTCACTTTCAAAGACCTTCCTCCTTATGGATCCAAGATTGTCAGGATCAGGGCCGAGCTTTCGACCTCGGACATCCCGAACCGGATCATACCGGGGAGTGTCGAGGACGCACTCCGTCCGGGGAGATGCATCGAATCGGACGACCCAAGAGTGGTGCAGCTCGCCAGGGACATTCGGGTCGATCCGGCGGCGAGCCGGCCTCAGGCGTTTTTTCGGTGGATTGCCGAGAATATCCGCAATGCCGACTATACCCGAGAAGACCGCGGGGCGCTCGATTGCCTCACGCGAAGGGCAGGGGACTGCACCGAGCAGATGTACCTCTTCATCGCCTTGTGCCGGGCTGCCGGCATCCCCGCCAGAGGCGTCGGCGGGTACGTCTGCGAGGGGGATTGCGTGCTCAGACCAAGCGATTACCACAACTGGGCCGAGCTCCTCCAGGACGGGTCCTGGCGATTGGCAGACCCCCAGAAGCGGGTCTTCATGGAAAACCCATCACGGTACATCGCCATGAGGATCCTTGGGGCGAGCGACCCCCAGGACGAGCATCCCATGGGACCATTTCACCGCTTTCGCTTCGAAGGGGATGGCCTCAATGTCAGGATGAATCAGTAGGTCAATGCCGGCCAGAGATCGCTCACCCTTCATTCCAGTACGCTATGGCTGGTTTCCAGTCTCCACACGGTCGCCTCGGCGATTGTCCGTTCCATTCACGCATGCCGTTCTCTGATAGATGCACCGGTAGTCAGGGGAGCGTTCGAGGGGACAGGGCACGATTGGGAGCTGTTCACGGTCGCCCACGATGAGGAGTCCTGCAACGGAGAGTCTCGCAACGATTTCAGAGAATACGCGTGTCTTGACGGGCATCTCGAAGTAGGTGAGCAGGTTGTTGCGAAGAAAGATGAGATCGAATTGAGCACAGGGCGGTGTCTCCTGGATGAAATCGTGGCGCATCCAATGGATCCCCTGCTTGAGCTCCTCCCGGATGGCGAATCCCGCCGGATCCGGTTTGAAATACGCCTGCAGTATGGCCGCGGGAAGGCCCTTGATGCTGCTTGGACCATAAATTCCCAGGCGCGCCCTCTCGAGAACGGCCGGGTTCATGTCGGTCGCCCACACCTCGATGGCCGGCATGGCAGGAAATCGTTTCCGAGCCCGGTCCCACGCCATGCGCAGGCTGTACGCTTCCTCGCCACAGGAGCATCCGGCGGACCAGGCTCGAATGGCCCCAGCCCCTTCCATTGCGGCTCTGCAAGCCAGCTTGGGGAGTAAGGACTGTTCCAGGGCCTCCCAAAGGGGCCGGTCGCGGTAGAAGCGACTGATGGAAACCGTAAGCAGCTCCCGGGCTGTTCTCGCCGCATGTGGGTTTGTCTCCAGCCACCTCAGATAATCGTCGACGCTGTGCTGTCCGCCATCCTGCATGTGACGCGCGAGACGTCTTTTCACTCCCTTTCGGACACGCCGGTACCCTGCCCACGAGAGATCGAACTGATCGAGGATGCGTCGAAACGCGTCGTCATCCATGGGAATCGATCCTTCCATGTCACGGTCTGAGGCGGACAGCTATTCAATCGGCCGGCTCTTTCTTCTCTTATTCTTGATGCAAAACCCCTGGCCGACCGAATACCTTCAAGGTTTTCTCATGCCTTGGCGCGTGCGACAAGCTCGGACCTTGAAAGGAGCCGACAATGAACACCCTGACTCTTGGGATGCTTTGGTACCTGGCCTTTATCTTTTCGACGACGGTTCATGAAGCCGCGCATGCGTGGGCGGCGCTGCGGTTGGGGGATCCGACGGCGTATCGCGGCGGGCAGGTCACGCTCGATCCGATTCCCCACATCCGTCGGGAGCCGATCGGGACGGTCCTATTTCCGGTTGTCAGCTATCTCGTGGGAGGCTGGATGATGGGATGGGCGAGCGCGCCGTACGATCCCTTGTGGGCGGATCGGTATCCGCGCCGCGCGGCCTGGATGGCGTTTGCCGGCCCCGCGGCGAACCTGCTGATCGCCGTCGTGACCGGTTTGCTCATCCATCTGGGCCTCTGGCTCGGTGTTTTCATGGAGCCGTCAACGGCTCGCTTCACGCAGATCACCCTGGCTGTCTCACCCGGGTTGTGGCAGGGCGTGGCGGTCTTGGTGAGCATCGTCTTTACGCTCAATCTCATTCTCTTCTCGTTCAACCTGATTCCCCTGCTGCCGCTGGACGGAGCCGCCGCGGTGATGCTCCTGATGAGCGAGCGCGTCGCGGCGCGTTATCGCGCGATCATGCTCAATCCCGCCTTTTCCATGTTCGGACTCCTGTTTGCCTGGAGAGCCTACGATCCGGTTTTTCGCCCTCTGTTTCGGTTGGCGCTTGGTCTGCTCTATCCCGGCCTCTTCTGAAAGGCCTTCCTCGTTAAGATCTGGCCGTGCTCTCTCGGAGAGTCTCGTCGCCGAAGCTCCCTCCCGTCTCGGGGCTCTCCGGTACAGCAGGAAGAAGCCCAGAACGCCAGCCATCACTCCGCCCATATGACATTCGGGGATCGGCCTTCCCATCAAGCCCAAATGAAGAGATTCGAAGAAGACGTGCCCCTGGAGCATTTCCAGAATACTCTTGCCGGCCACGGTGGCCAGGCTCGCGAGACTGATCACGCGCGATCGGGAATCGGCGTTGGCATGGACCAGAGTCTCGAGTGCCGAAACGGCCATGAGCCCATGGGCAATGCCCGACAAGCCACAGAGCCCCAGGGATGGGACCAGGGGGGACGTCAGCAGGCTCAAGCCCAGGCTCCCCATCCCGCAGCCAACGACATAGAAAAGCCTGCGGGCGAGCCTCCGTTCTTCCAGGCCACCATAGAGGAGAAGAAACGCCCCGGCATCCAGCAGCAGATGGTACCAGCTCAAGTGCACAAAAGGGTGGGTGACAACGGTCCACCAGTTGCCGGCAGCGACGCTTTGCGGCGAATAGATTAAGGATTCCGAGAATTCCCCTTTGAGCAGGGGGAGGTTGAAGAGAGTCACGATAACCGCAAAGGCCATGAGCTCCGCGGTCCGGCTCGCGCGCTCGGGAAGCCTACGCCAGTCAATCGGACCGTGCCATTCCCCAAACGGGGTTTCTTTCATCGAATCCATCCGCTGAATCCTGCCTGTATTCGCGCTCATGGCTTACCCCCTGCTCCAATGCTCCAGGTGCTCAACATGAGGAGATTGGGTCGCTCGCAAGGGGCCGGGAGGGAACCTCCCGCTTTTCCCCCTGTGAGCGGCTGCCCCCTACCTCGATCTGCGCTTCAGACCTGCGAGCACCATCGCCAGGACGGCCATGATCGGTCCCACCGGCCCGCTCCCGACACTCGGAGCCCTTCGCCCCTGAAACATCACCCCGTTCCCGGTCGCGGCGTCATCCACACGGTACGTTTTGACGGGCGCGTTGGCTCGGGACTGCTCGGCCATGCGCTCGCTGGCCACTCGGTTGGCATTCCGCCGCTCGATTTGCTCGCCTTCCAGCACAGCGTCGCGCAGGACGACCATGGAGGTGTAGTCCGTGACCAGTGAGTACTCCTTGCCGAGCGATACCACCGTGGAGCGGAGCGCGTCGTTCTCTCCGCGCTCACGGAGGATCTCCATCTGGTCGTCGATCATCGACAGGGCCCAGAGGCGCTCCAGCTCGGGATTGTCCGTATCCACTTCGGGCAGCAAGGCTTTGCATCGCCAGGATTGCTCCTTCCCCGAAATCCTTCCCTTGAGCTCGACCTCCACCTC
>CALBZH010000861.1 GCA_937889795.1 uncultured Syntrophobacteraceae bacterium
AGATATCCACTCGTGACTGGAGTTCAGACGTGTGCTCTTCCGATCTGCCCATCCTCATCTGCAGCTCTTCCAGCTTCGAATAGAGATCGGCACTCCTCTGACCCTGCCCTTCCGACGACTGAAGTCGCCGCTCCAGGTTGTTGACACGCTCATAGAGCATGCTGATGCTCTGCTGCAGCGTTGCTGTCTCCTGGGTCGAAGCGCAGCCCCAGCTCATGCCCACCAGAACAACGGCCAGAAACCAACCCATCGCCTTCCTTCCGGCTTCGTCCATCATAGGCTTCCTCTCCAAAGGCCGTAAGACCATATGAAAACACGGAGTCCCCCAGGTGACTTGAGCACTCCAGCAGGGGACTTCGACAAATTCCTCAGCAGCTCATCAAGACCCAATCAAAACGGTTAATAGTTGATCACGAAATGAGCGCGACGATTCTTGGCCCAGGACGCCTCATCGTGCCCTGTCGCCAGGGGACGCTCTTCCCCGTAGCTGACCGTCGAGAGGTTCGCGTTGCCGAGTCCTGTGTTCTTGAGGTACTGCAACGCCGCATTCGCACGCCTCTCTCCAAGCGCCAAGTTGTACTCATTGGTCCCGCGCTCATCACAATGGCCTTCCACGGTTACCTTGACTCTCGCGTACTTCTTCAAGAACGCAATCTTGTCGTCCAGCACCTTCTTAGCGGGTGCGGACAAGACATACGCATCATAGTCGAAGTAAACGTCCTCGTTTTCAAACCCTCTTGCCCGGTCCTGGAACTCGCGCTTTTCGGCTTCCGTGGTCAGGCCGAGCTCTTTCCACTTGGCATCATCCCCAAACGCTCCACCGGAAGGGCCCCCCATCGAGCCCATGTCCGTACCGCCCATAGCGCCTCCGCCCATCCCATCCGACGCGGGCACCTTCTTCTTGGAGCATCCCACGGCGAACGACAACGAAACGACCACCAGCATCACTCCCAAAATCCTGCAGAATCGTGCGGCCATACGCATTCCCTCCTTTGTCCCACTCCAAGTCGATGGGGCACATGGCGGACCCGCCGTCCCCCGAAAGCCACTTGAATGCTACCTCCCGCCCAGTCTTGGGGACCAACGCGGCATCTCCTGGCCCCCACCCCGTGAGATCTTCCGAGCACCCGTCCCGTTGATGGGGATGACCCAAATCGCTGCCCCACCCTGTCGGGTGGAGCTGAAAGCGACCAGACGACCGTCGGGCGAAAACGACGGAGACTCGTTGTCGCCTTCCCCGCGCGTCAACTGACGCGCGTCCGACCCATCGGGCTTGATGATAAAAATGTTGTGACGCCCCCCCGCCAACCCACTATAGGCAATCCAGTCACCTTTGGGCGACCAACTGGGCGAGGTGTTGTAATTGCCACTGAAGGTGATGCGCTTCTTCCCACCTCCTCCCGCATCAGCGACGTAAATCTGGGGATTGCCCGACTCGCTGGAAACGTAAGCCAGCCTTCTACCATCCGGGGACCAGCTCGGTGACACGTTGATGCTCCAGCTTTGCACAAGCTTCTGGAGCACATCTCCCGAGGACGAAATGAGGTAAATATCGGGGTTGCCTCCCCTCGTGAGGGTCGCCGCTAGCTGTCCGGTCCCCGGGCGCCACGCGGGAGACAGATTCTCACCCGGCTGCCCGCAGAGCAACCGCTGGGCTCCGGTGGCCAGGTTCGCAGCAAAGATCTTCGCGTTCTTCTGGATAAAGCTCACATAGGCAAGCTGGGTCCCATCGGAGCTCCAGGAGGGCGACAGATTGATGTTCTGGTTGTTCGTAACCGCCATGGCGTTGCTGCCATCGAAGTCGGAGACGTAAATTTCCTTGTTCTTTCCCTGAACCTGAACGTATGCGATCTTTGTATCGAAAACCCCCCGCTCCCCCGTAATGGCCATGAGAATCTCGTCGGCCAGGCGATGGATCATCGGCTGCCAGCCGCGGACCTCCCCTTCATAGACCTTTCCGAGGACCATCTTGGCATTCACGACATCGAACAGACGCGCCTCGATTCGAAGGGCTCCACCCTGAACCTGATAGCCGGCCCGCACGAGAAAATCGGCCCCAATCTTGCGCCACTCAGGGTACTTGATACTCTCGGGAGTCAGCCCCATGCTCTGGGGATCTTCCAAGAACCCCTTGGGATCAAGGGGGCTAAACACCCCGGAATAATCCAGGTCACTCGACAGCATGCTCGCCATATCCCGCGCGAGACGGCTCTGCTCCGGGCTCATGAATTTGAAATCAGGAATTGCAATGGGGATTCGCTGAACGCCCGCTCCGCTGATGTCTATGCGGAGCCGCTGCTCCGCGGCCTCGGAGGAAACCGTCCCGAGAACCAGCATTGCGAGCAAAATGATACCCCAACGACCAACCACCAGAATCCCGCGCACGAACATACGTCGTCCAATTCCTTTGCTGGTAAAGCCTCACCGAATATCCTGCGGGCGGAACG
>CALBZH010000862.1 GCA_937889795.1 uncultured Syntrophobacteraceae bacterium
AGCACAGGGCAAACTCGATCCATGGTTCCCCAACCGTCACGGATAACAAACGCCAGAATCAGGAGGAGCGGGATGATCAGCTGGAAGCAGCGAGAATGGTCGCGAGAGAAGCAGCAGCATTCGATCGAGTGTATCGAGCTGGAGTTTTTACCAGGCATCCTCCCAAGCTGTCAACGCAGTTCTCCCGCAGTTCTCCCACATTAGCAGCCGAATGGAGGTTGACTCCATTGCCAGGAATACGTATTCGTATGTATCAAACACCGGGATTCGCTGCACGTAAGTAGCGTGAGATCCCTCGCACGAGTCGGATCACCTGACCGGCCAGTCGTCAGCAGTAACGTTACCCTGCTATGACCCAGTGAACCGAGAGCACCAGAACATGAAGATGGATTCGTTGTTCAGCTTGCTTCCGTTCCTCGACTGGCTGTCGGGAGTGGACAGGCGCACCTTGAGGCAGGATGTGCTCGCCGGTCTCACGGGAGCGGTCATCGTGCTGCCCCAGGCGATCGCCTTCGCGAGCATCGCGGGACTGCCCGCCGAGTACGGTCTGTATTCCGCCATTGTCCCCGTGATTGCCGCCGCGCTCTTCGGCAGCTCCCATCATCTCGTATCGGGCCCGACGACAGCCATTTCGATCGTGGTCTTCTCCAAGATCAGCCTGCTCGCAGCCCCGTTCAGCAGCGAATACGTCAGACTCGCCCTCACGCTGACTCTGATCGTCGGAATCATCCAGATCGCGCTTGGCCTTGCCCGCCTCGGCGTGCTCGCCAACTTCGTTTCCCATTCGGTCGTGGTGGGATTCACGGCAGGAGCCGCCATCCTGATTGCCACGAGCCAGCTGGGCTCGTTCTTCGGCGTCCCGTTGCCCAAAGGACTGTCGTTCCACGCAACCTGGGGAGCATTCATCGGCCACCTGCATCAGGCCAACATCATCAACCTGTCCGTCTCGATCACAACCTTCGTGACCGCGTGGGTGCTCAAGCAGCTCTCTCCCCGATGGCCCGGGCTTCTGATCGCCATTCTAGCTGGCAGCCTCGAGGCGTCCATTCTCGACGGAAAGTCTCAGGGCCTTGCCTTCGTCGGTGCTTTACCCGCCCAGCTGCCTCCCTTGTCCCTTCCGGATCTGTCTCTTGAAACGCTCGGGAAACTGGTCCCGGGCGCCTTGGCGGTTGCGATGCTCGGACTTGCCGAAGCCGTCTCCATTGCCCGATCCATTGCCACCGTCTCCCATCAGCGTATCGACAACGGGCGCGAATTCCTCGGACAAGGCATCTCCAATCTCATCGGGAGCTTCTTTTCCAGCTACGCCTCTTCGGGCTCCTTCACCCGAACCGGAGTCAACTACAGTGCCGGCGCGAAGTCACCCCTCGCTGCCGTCAGCTCGGCCCTTGCCGTCGCATCGATCCTGGTGCTGATCGCGCCGCTCACAGCCTACCTTCCCGTCGCTGCCGTGGCTGGCATCCTGATGTTCATTGCCTTCCAGCTCATCGAATGGCGGCGCATCCGCTCCATCTACCTTACCAGCAAGCCCGAAACCGGAGTCCTTGCGGTCACCTTCTTGTCTACCCTGTTGGTCGAGCTGGAATTCGCCATCTTCTCGGGAGTCATTCTGTCGCTCCTGCTGTATCTAAAACGTACATCGCATCCTCACTTCATTTCCATAGCCCCAGACCCCGACGCAGCGGCGAAATGCTTCGTCGATGCGCGATCCAAGCCAACGGCCGAATGCCCTCAGCTGAAGCTGCTGCGACTTGACGGATCCATTTTCTACGGTGCCGTGAACCACATTTCAGAGGAATTGCACCAAATCTCCAGCCAATCTCCCGAGCTACGCCACATCGTGATCGTCGGCAGCGGGATCAACTTCGTGGATGTCTCCGGATGTGAAATGCTGTTCGAAGAGGGACGCAGCTTTCACTTGGAAGGAAAAGAGCTTCACCTTTGCTCGCTGAAGCAGGAGGTGAAGCTCCTCCTCGCGAAGAGCGGCTGCGCTGCCAATCTGGGCAAGATCTTTGACTCCAAAAAAGAAGCCATCGAAAGCCTCGTGCCGATGCTGGATCCGCGGGTCTGCCGCGTATGCCAGGCAAACGTGTTCAGGCAATGCGACGTCATGAAACAGAGCCGATGCCCCTGGTCTCCCCCAGAGCATTCGGATTCGTGATCGGGGCGACTGAGGGGCAGCTCAACGTTTCTCCTGATTGTGATGGAGTGTGGAATGGAATAGAATAAGATAAACAAGCGCCTGATCGATTCAGAAGAGACGTGAATTCAATAAGAGACACCCGTTTTATCCTACCCCTTGCTCAACACCGCGGAAGCTCGGCAGTTGGTCAAATCGCACTCATAGGACTCATTCTTCATGGATCGGCCATCATCGTATGGCTGTTGGGAAAAGCGGTTGAGGAAGCCATGGGCGCCAGCAGGATTCTCATCGTTGAAGACGAGGCCATCGTTGCCCTGGACCTCGAGGGCAGGCTTGCCCGCATGGGGTACGAAGCCGTCGGGCGAGCTACGAGTGGCGAGGATGCGATCGCTCTTGCCCTGGCCCATAGACCCGACCTGGTCCTGATGGACATCCGGCTCAGCGGAGAAATGGACGGGATCTCCGCCGCCGATGAAATCCGCCGCAGCATCCGCGCACCCGTGATCTTTCTGACGGCCTATTCCGAAGACGCCACCCTGAACCGAGCCAAGCTCACCGAGCCTTTTGGCTATATTTTCAAGCCGATTGACGATCGGGAGCTCAAGTCCACCATTGAGCTTGCCCTGCACAAGCACCGTGTCGACGAGGAAGTTCGTCACCTCAGATGTCTTTACGAAATGCACAGCCGGGTGGATCAAGCCGTGCTGAGGGTGAGAAAGTCCGAGGCCCTGCTATCCGCGGTTTGCCGCGCGGCGGTGGAGAGCGGCTGCATGGAGCTCGCGTGGATCGGATACCTGGATCCCGTCACATCCCGCATCCTGCCTGTGGCTCACTTCGGGAGCCACGGCGAGACATTGCGCCAGGGGGAGTATTATGTCAGCGATCCCCTGCAAGGCCAGGACGACCCGAATACGGCCATCCTTGAAGGTGAGCCCATGGTCTTCCCTCCCCGAAGCGAATCGCTCCGAGCCGGTCGCGCCGCCTCGACCCCGGACCAGCTTCCGTTCCAATCCTGCGCGTGCTTTCCGATACGATTTCAGGGCCGGGTTTATTACGTTCTCACCCTTTGCACCGCGCAACCCTCATTCTTCCAGGACCGAGAGGTCAAACTGCTAAAAGAGCTGGCGCTCGACGTTGCCTATGCCCTGGACAAGCTGGAGGGCGACGTGCAGCGGGAGATCCATAACGAGCGATATCGAAGTCAGTATGCGTTCTTGCACACGATGCTTGATGCCCTGCCCTTCCCGGCGTTCTACAAAGACAGGGAGCTACGCTACCTTGGGTGTAACACCGCTTTCGAAGACCTCCTTGGACTGACCCGCGATTCCCTTGTCGGCAAGACCGCCCTGGAGATATGGCCCCCGGACCTGGCCGCGGTCTATCACGACGCCGACGTGCAATTGCTGGCGGGCCCGTCGCCGCAGGTTTACGAATCGGCCATCGAGAGGCCTGACGGGATGCGACGTCTCGTCCGATTCCACAAGGCCACGTTCGGCGGCGCGGACGGCACGCCGGGCGGCATCATCGGCACGGTGGAGGACATCACGGAGCGCAAAGCCGTCGACGAGCACTTTCAGGAACGGTTGGAGCGCTACCGGTCCCTCGTTGACCATGCCACCGAGGGACTGGTCCTGATCGACGCGGAATCCTTGAAGCTCATCG
Source organism: uncultured Syntrophobacteraceae bacterium (assembly GCA_937889795.1). GTDB lineage: Bacteria > Desulfobacterota > Syntrophobacteria > Syntrophobacterales > Syntrophobacteraceae > CALBZH01. The sequence continues at coordinate 3,806 of CALBZH010000862.1, forward strand.
AATTCAATGAAGCTGCCCATCGTGACCTAGGGCTCGCGAGCGAGGAATTCTCTCAGCTGACACTCTTCGACATTTTGGATCCCGTGAGTCATGAAAAGACACGGCAGGCGATTGAAGCTGCCGTGCGTACCGGCACATCCCGCGAGAAAACGATCCTTCGGTGCCGCGAGGGGCGCTCACGCCACGTTCGCATCGTGGTCAAGCCCCTTCTCATCCGCGGTCGCTCTCACTTGGCGCTTGCCTGGTGGGACATCGGCGGGCCTGACTCTTCGACGACAAGGCCAAATCAGACGAGAAGTCATGAGAGATTCGCTTCCCGTAAGCGCCGTGTGACCTAACATGCTGTCAACCGAAACCCGCTAGGGAGACCATGAAACCTGCCCGCATTCTGATTGTTGAGGATGAAGCGATTGTCGCCATGGATATCGCGGACCGGCTTTCCGGAATGGGATATGAGCTTGCGGGCCAGACGTCCAATGGCGCGCTGGCCTTGGAGCTTGCGAAGGAGCGGAAACCGGACCTGGTTCTGATGGATATCCGTCTCCAAGGAGAGATGGACGGGATCACGGCAGCCGAGGTCATTGGCCGCCAGTTCCGCGTGCCCGTGATTTTTCTCACGGCATACTCCGAAGAAGCCACGCTGAATCGCGCGAAACGGACCGAGCCATTCGGGTACATCCTCAAGCCCTTCGACGATCGCGAGCTGAAATCGACCATCGAGATTGCTCTGTATAAACACCGCTCCGAAGAGGAGATTCGGCGACTGAACCGCCTCTACGACGTCCTGAGTCAAGTCAACCAGACGGTTGTGCGCGTTCAGTCCCGGGACGAGCTCCTGCCGGCGGTCTGCCGCCTCGTGGTCGAGCGGGGTGAGATCGATCTTGCTTGGATTGGATGGCTGGATGCGGGCGAAATGCGACTCCGACCACTGGCCTCGTTTGGAAGCGGAAGCCAGGAGCTGCAGGTTTTGAGGGAGTCGGGGCTGAACGTGCTGGAAGCACCGCCAGGGCATGGCAGCCCAAGTCGGGCCATCCAGGAGGGGCGAGCGATCATCTGCAACGATTGTACGGGCTCCACCTGCCTGGATCCCTCCCTGAGATCGCCTGCCGAGCATGGCTTTCAGGCTTGCGGATCGTTCCCTCTGCGGTTTCAAGGCGAGGTCTGCGGCGTCATGGTTCTGCATGCCACGAGCTCGGGGTTCTTCCGCGAGCGCGAGATCGAGCTCCTGCAGGAAGTGGCAATGGACATCTCATTCGCGTTGGACAGGATTGAGGGCGACCTCCAGCGCAAGCGGCAGGAAGAGGAGCTGCGGCTGTTCAAGGCCATCATCGAGGCATCCAACGAGGCCATCGCCATCCGTGATGCCGCCGGGCGAATGATCTACACCAATTCAGCCCACGAACGGCTCTTTGGTCGCACCCTGGCGGAAGCCGCAGCTGCAGAGCAGGGAACCCTGTACGCACCCGAATCGCTTGAATCCTACAAACGGGAGATGCTGCCCGCACTGCGCCAGGGCAAGACCTGGGAAGGCGAAGTCGAAGTCGTTGACAACCGAGGGAGGCAATTTCCGCTTTGGCAGCGAATCGATTCGGTTCGAGACGAGAACGGCCGATTGCTTTACAGCTTCGGACTGATGCATGACATCACGGACCAAAAGGAGGCGGAAGCCAGGCGGCTGGCCATGGAGCGGCACATGCTGCAGACCCAGAAGCTGGAAAGCCTCGGCGTTCTGGCAGGTGGGATTGCTCATGATTTCAACAACATCCTCATGGGGATCCTGGGATATGCCAGCCTCGTCTTGGATGACATTTCCCCCATGTCCCCCGTCCGCACCCGCATCCAGGAGATCATCAAAGCCTCCCGACGGGCGGCCGAGCTGTGTCGCCAGATGTTGGCCTACTCCGGCAGGGGAAAGTTTGTCGTCGAGCGAATCGATCTCTGTGAGCTCATCGAAGAGATGGTCCATCTCCTCAGAACTTCGGTTTCCAAAAAAGCCATTTTGAACCTCAAGCTCGAAAAAGGGCTCCCACCCCTCGAGGGTGACGCCACACAGATCAGGCAAATCCTGATGAACCTCATCATGAACGCTTCCGAAGCCATCGGTGACCGGAGCGGCGTCATCACGGTTTCGACCGGGGCCATGACGTGTGGGGACGATTACCTCTCGAAGACCTCCTTCGAGTGGGATCTGCAACCGGGGCTCTATGTTTACCTCGAAGTGTCGGACACCGGATGCGGCATGGATAAAGACACGGCTGAACGGATTTTCGAGCCCTTTTTCACGACGAAATTCATCGGCCGTGGCTTGGGCTTGTCGGCGACAATGGGGATCGTCCGCGGACACCACGGCGCTCTGAAAGTCTACACCGAGGTCGGCAAGGGCACGACCTTCAAGATTCTCTTCCCCGCCATCAAGGACGAGCTGACGGCAGCATCTTGCACGGAAGACCGTTCCGATGCTCAATGGAGAGGACAAGGAGTCGTGCTTCTGGTGGATGACGAAGATACGGTCCGAGCCCTCGGCCAAACGATGCTCGAGCGAATGGGATACACCGTTTACACCGCGAGCGACGGGCGCGAGGGGCTCGACGTGATCGAGCAGTCCCAAAAAAGAATTGACCTCGTTATTCTTGACCTGACCATGCCGCGTATGGACGGCGAGGAGACCTTCCGGGAATTGCGTCGCATCGCCCCGACCATTCCCGTCCTCATGAGCAGCGGCAGATCGGAAGAGCACACGTCTGAACTCCAGTCACGAGTGGATATC
>CALBZH010000863.1 GCA_937889795.1 uncultured Syntrophobacteraceae bacterium
CCGCGCTGCTGGCGGAGCTGCTGGGGAAACGACTCCGCCTGCCGGTCTTCCGCGACGCACTGGTCCGGTCGCGTTGGACAGAGCCTCAGACAAGGCTGAAGCGGGAAGATCGGTTGAAAAACGTCGCGCATGCGTTCGTGGTCGGCAATCGATCGAGCGTCCACGACCGCGCGCTCCTGCTGATCGACGACGTGCACACCACGGGATCAACGGTTGCTGCCTGTGCGCGTGCCCTGAAGGAAGAGGGGGCCGAACGAGTTTACGTCCTGACCGTGGCCCGATCCGTACCCGGCTGGAAGCCGCTCGAGCCCCAGACGCGGACGGACACGAGTGGCCACGGATGAGCGCCCACTCACCGATTCACCGATTCACCGATTCACCCATCCCCAGAAGCTAACCCGACACAACCAATGACGCGGCCCTTTGGAGCAGGCCTGTTTCCTGAAGCCACCGCAAGCTCGATGCGACCATGAAGGGGCCGTTGAGAAGCTCCGGCTTGTTGTAGACGAACGCGTTGCCCTTGAGGTCCACCATGACGCCTCCAGCTGCACGGACGATGGCTTCCCCCGCCGCCGTGTCCCACTCCCAGGTGGGGCCAAAGCGGGGGTAGAAATCCGCTTCGCCCTTGGCCACGGAGCAGAACTTGAGGGCGCTGCCCCTCGTGACGACGTCGTGGTCGGGGATCAGCTCCAAGAGCGCCTGAAGATTCGGCGAGGGGTGGGAGCGGCTCTTGACCACGCGGACCGCCTTGGGGATGCTCCTTGGTGCGATCGCGAGCCTAGTGGTCCTTCCCGCTGCCATTTCCCAACATCCTTCCCGCGTGTCCCCAACAAACAGGAGCTCCTGAACGGGAATGTAAATGAGGCCGAACGTGGGCGTATTCCCCTCGATGAGGCCGATATTGATCGTGAACTCGCCGTTGCGCTTGATGAACTCCTTCGTGCCGTCGAGAGGGTCGACGAGCCAGAACCGGTCCCACCTCGCGCGCGTGCCGGGGGCAATCTGTTTTCCCTCTTCGGAAAGAACGGGGATGTCGGGATAGAGCTCCTTCAGCCCCTGGCTCAAGATTGCGTGAGAGCGCATGTCCGCCTTGGTCAGGGGAGAGTGGTCTTCCTTTTCCTCAACGGAGAATTCCGTCCCGTACACGTCGAGAATTGCCTGGCCGGCTTGTCTGGCGAGCGCTGATAACCCATCGATGTCGATCATGACTGTCCTCGCGGTCTTCCGATGCGGATCGGAGCCTTGTGAAATGATTTCAATGAATGGAGAATCCTCCCGGGCTGGCGGAGTCTCACTCGGGTCTTGCCTTTCGTTTTGATTGACGAGATCGGAGGAGTCGGCCAGAATTCCATGGAACGAGTGAGATGGTCACCCACTAGGCTGACAATAAGGCCGTGCCCGCTGAGAGCGTCGCTGGAGCGGTCTGTCAGCTGTCGCTGCTGGCGATTCATCGGCGGTTGCCTGCCAGCGGCTTCTATGAATCTATCAGAAGCAAACGAATGGGAGGGTCCCATGAGAAAACCCGTTCTCCGGCTCGCTGTTGCCCTCGGGCTTCTGCTTATTCTGACGAGCCCGGGCCATACACTGGAAGCACCCAAGAGCATCGCGTCGATCACGCTCGGAGCCATGATAACCGAGGTGCAGGACAAGGTGGACCTGGCTTCCGCCGTGCCGCTTGGTGGAGCGAATTTTCTGATGCGCGCTCCCCTCAAGCCCATCATGGGGTTCGAGAGCGGGTATGTAGTCTACGGCAACTGCAAGGAAAAGGGAAGGATCGTCCGGATCAAGGTCAAGTACGAAAACGATGACGAGTCCTTCTACAACGAAGTCCTCTCGGCCCTGAAGCATCGATACGGCAAGCCTGCGGAATGGCGGGGCAACCCCTTCGGAACCTTGAAGATTTGGAAGTGGACGTTGCGGGATGCATCACGTCATTCCATCGGGGTCCAGCTTCAGCGTTATGAAGGCGACGACGATGCCTTCACCCCGGGCAACTCCCTCAAGATCACGCACAGCGATTATCTTGAGGAAGAAAAGGCCTGCTACGACCGGACACGCAAGGATGCCAAGCGAGCTTCCCAGAGCAGCGCAGCGAAGGGGAAGTTGGACTTTGAGAGCTACCTGCCCCATTAGAGCCGGAATGCGCGGCGCACGGTGTGGGGGCCGCTGCCGGGGCAGTGGCTGCAGCT
>CALBZH010000864.1 GCA_937889795.1 uncultured Syntrophobacteraceae bacterium
ACCGCGCACCCAAAAAGGGAAAGGCCGCATGATGGCTTGAACTTCCGCGGCCTTTCTCGAGATCCTTCCTGCATGCAGCGGGACTTAAGGAGTGACCTGCCATGTCGTGAGCATCCCAGCGGCAATATGATCCGCAACGTGGCAATGGAAAAGCCACTCACCCACGTTGTTGGCGTCCATGTCAGCCGTGATCATCGTGGCAGGCAAGAGCTCCACCACGTCGGTCCGCCGAGCCGCTAGTCCTCTGCCGACAGTCAGCGTCTTCCCATGCCAGTGCGGGGTGTGTAAGTCCACTTCGTTTCCCATGCCGAGCAAATGCCAACGGACCCTGTCGCCACGTTTCATGACCAGACCTTTGAGATTGCCGAAAATATAGCCGTTGATCGAGTGCATGAGGCCTGGCTCATTCCCGTCGAGCTCGTTGAAGATGAAGAAGGCCGCCACAAATTCCTTGTCAACGTCCCTGGGCACGGGACCGCTGGGCGTCTCCTTGGCGAGGCCTCTAGCGGTGATGATGATGGGGCCGAGAAGGCCAAGGTTGGTCTCAAAGGGCTCGTCGACGTGGCTGTGGTACCACCACACTTTGGAGCTCACGTCGCCAAGGGCTGGTCCGCTGTCCGTATCGGCAAACCAGGTGTAGGTGAATTCTCCGCCCGGCGGGATCTGGGTGCCTGATCCAGGTGGCTGCTCACTATTGGCACCTGTGTAAAACGCTCCCTCATTGTCTTTGGTGTATCGGAACCCGTGAGGGTGCATGCCGAAGTTGCCTCTGGACGACCGGTTGCGGAAATGGACCTTGACCGTGTCGCCGACTTCCGCACGAATGATCGGACCCAAGACCCCAAGCCAACCCCACGGAAGCTCACCGGTCGATCCCGGAGGAGCAACCCGCGTGGTGAAGGAGGAATCGCGATACTGCACGTAGCGGGCTTTCGGAAAAGTGTGGCTGTCCGTCCATGGATCGGGAATCGCGCATGGCGCGGACGGGGAATCCATGCAGTGAACCAGGTTCAGATTGGTGGGAGCGTAGTCCCAGCTCGGGTTGCAAACCACCTGGCCTTCGACCGGGACACAGGAATCGTCAAAGTCTTCAGCCTGGATGAAATAGGCTCGAAGGGCGGCCTGTGCCCCACACGCGAGGCCAAAAACCGTGACCGCAACAAGAAGCATCACGAGTGAAACGCGTCGACAGCTCATGCCACACCCCCTTCTCTTGGACGAATCCAATCCGTCCTGCTCGCTCTCGTTTCGGCATCCCGTGGAGTCCGGATGTCCAATAGAATCCCCCCGCACATCAGAAAACCGAAAAAATACGTGGTTTCGGTGAACCTGCAATAAGCCGGGATGACATCGCACTCCGTCGCCGGACATGAGGCGATTGAGCGCCTGATGTCTACGCCAGTAAGAATACTCACTTCATATCAGGTAATCAAGGGGGTTTGGAGGGGTTGTCTAGGTTAAAAATCAAAGAGATCTAAGGGGAATACCGCTGCTGCATCGGACCTTATCGCTGCCCGAAGAGCTTGTTCAACCGAGCCTTCAGGCGATTCCACAACCCGGTTAGCCCGCCATGGGCTCGCCGTGGGGTTGACCAATCGCATCGGTGTCCCTGGTAGTGCTTGGCAAGGCGCCACTGGCTGTAATTGCAGGGCCGCGAACGGAGTGTATCGAGTCGCTCTTTGCTGATCCCGTGGTGCAGATTTCGGCTCCAAAGGTAGGCGTAGAGCAGCGTTCCTGTTCGTCCCATGCCCAGTCGGCAGTGGATGAGCAAGCGCTTGTGCTGAGTGAGGACATCATCCATCCAGTTCATGGCTCGCTCCAGGGCCCCGCAGTCGGGAGTGCATTCATCGGGAACCGGCAGGTAAAACACGTCAAAGCCATGACCGGCTTCGATCTCATGCAAATCACAGTACTCGGCGCACAGGTTCACAATGGCCTCGATCCCCTGTTCCCGAATATGGTCCAGTTGCGCGTACGAGAGAGGGGCACTCCCCACCGCGATCCTGTCCGTAACCCAATCCAACCGGTATTTCGGCTCGCTCACGTGCGCATTCTCCCTTTCGTTACGCAGGACGTGTCGATTGCACCGTCGGCGCTTGTTGCTTCTTCCATGCGGCGTGCTTTCCGGTGCCCTGACCCTCATGTCGACTCACGCAGGGTCGATGGCGAAAGGCCGTATTTTCTCAGCTTGTAATAGAGCGTCGTGCGATGGATCTTGAGCACTGCCGCCGCCTCCGTCCTGTTGCCGCCGGTAGCGCGCAGGGCATCCAAAATACGCTCTTTCTCCGCGACCCCTACCGTGTAGCCGAGAGCCGTCGCGCTGACGGCGGGGGAAGCCCGCTGGTCGCGAAGGATAGAAGACTCCCCGAGCAGGCTTTCGGGCAGATGCTCCTTTCGGATGAGCGAGCTCGAACACATGGAGATGGCACGCTCAATCACGTTCTCGAGCTCCCGCACATTGCCGGGCCACTCATAGGTTAAGAAGAGGGCCATCACTTCGGGTGCCAGGGCAAGTCCTCCGCCCGGGGCGTCGCCGCCGTGCTTGTGCAGGAGATGCGCACAGAGGAGAGGGATGTCCTCGCGCACTTCGCGCAGAGGCGGGAGCGGGATGCTGACCACGTTGAGGCGGTAGAAGAGATCCTTCCGAAAATAACCTTGCCGGACGCGCTCCCCAAGGTCCCTGTTGGTTGCGGCAATCACGCGAAAGTCGACCGGCTTGGGAGCCCTTGCCCCGAGAGGCTCGACCTCCTTTTCCTGCAGCACGCGCAGCAGCTTTGCCTGCATGCTGAGCGGCATGTCACCGATTTCATCCAGAAAAATCGTACCCTTGTGGGCTAGCTCGAATTTGCCGGGCTTTCTGACCTTGGCTGCTCCCGAAAACGCCCCCGGTTCGTACCCGAAAAGCTCGGACTCGAAGAGCTCTCCCGGAATGGAAGCGCAATTGACTCGGATAAAAGCGTGCTCACGTCGCGGACTGGTCCGGTGCATGGCGTGGGCGAACAGCTCTTTGCCGGTGCCGCTTTCCCCGATGAGCAGCACGGGACTGGATGACGCTGAGAATCGCTTGGCGGTCTCCTTTGCCCTCGTTGCTTTGTGGCTTTGTCCAATGATGTCCTCGAAATCGTACCGGGCCTTGTAGAGGTCCTTGATCTCCCGCTCGTAACGCCTGATGGTATCCTCAAGCCCCTTGATCTTGTGCTTGAGCGCGACAAATGCTTTGAGGTTGTGAAAGATGACTTTGCCGACGGCTCCGATGACTCGCCCGTCCTCTTTAACGGGGTAGCGGTTCACGATCACGTGGCGATCCTTGACCGCAAAACTGTGGCCAACCTCGGCGCGCCCCGATCTCAGAACGGCAGGAAGGCCGCTGTTGGGAACGATTTCCAGGATGTGACGGCCGATGGCGTCCTCCACCGCGATGTTGTAAAAGGACGCATTGGACTTGCTGAAGTGGCGGATGATGCCCTCCGCGTCGATGATGACCGTCCCCTCGTACGGATTGTCCAAAACGGCCTGGAGGAGGTCCGGTGGAACTTGTCTGTAGCTGTGATCCGTCACGGTGCTCTCTCCCGTTCATGAGCGTTCTCCGGCAACGCTTGCCGTTATTAAGATAGCATGTGTCGATAAGTTTATACAGGATGTGTCGAAAAATGTCGGAGATTTGCAGCACAGTGGGACGATGGGCCTGCTTGAGGCTAGTGATTTCAGGTGGTTGAAACTGGCACAGTCTATGATATCTCTTGACGTGCGATCGAACTGGTCGCCTGGAAGGGGTTTCAACCATGGGAGATGCAGCATGAGCGATTTCAGTGAGCGTTTGAAAGCAATAGAGGGATTAGCCGACCGTCTCGAAGCACGCAAAGAGGATCTCCAGGAGGCTGCCGCGGTGGACGCGGGGTTTTCCGTGAAGATCACGGGGATCGAGGTCGACCTGGGGGTTCAGCATTTGCGGACCATGCGAGAGGAAATCCCGTGGGCGGAGGGTCGAAGGCCTTATGGGACCGTTGCGGCCATCTTTCCTTACGACGCCGGGGCTGTCATGCTGGCGCGGTTGGGAGGGTCGGCTCTCATTACGGGGAATCGGTTGCGCTTCAGCTGTACGTCCCAGACGCCGCGGACGGCGCGTCTTCTCGCCGAGGTGTGCGATCCCATCCCAAACCTGGAGCCCGTGCTCGGGACGGACAACCGGACGTTTGGGCTCCGGTGCGTGGAGGATCCCGACGTACGGGTTCTCTTCATGTCGGGGGCTTCGGCCGTGGGCGAGGCATACCGCACGCAGCACGATGCCTTTGACAAGCTTTTCTTTGCTGGCCCCGGGGGGATGCCGGCGGCCGTTGTCTTCGATGATGCGGACCCGGACGTTGCCGCCCGGTTCATCGGGCGCAGGGCCTTCATCAACGGGGGCCAATACTGTACGACCATCAAGAAAGCGCTTATCCATCGCAACCTCTTCGATTCCGTGCGCGACGGCGTCCTCTCCCACGTGCAGTCATTTGTGGTGGGAGACCCACTCGATCCAAAGACCGACGTCGGCCCCATTCGAGTCAAGCGCACCCGGTTGATCGTGCAGAACGCGGTTGACCGGTGCTCGGATGCGCGGCTGCTCATGGGCGGGGTCGACGGTGAATGGATCTATCCGATCGTGATGGAGGCGGACGAAGGGTGGGAGATCCCCGACCTGGAGCTTTTCGGGCCGTTCTTGATCTTGAAGCCATTTGACGATCCGGAGGATGTGGGCCGAGAGCTCATGGCCACGCGATACGGATTTCTGCTATCCTATTTCGGGAGTCCCCCCGAGGGTATGCGAAATCGATTCCATGCCCACTTCGGCATGGTGTACGATAACCCGGATTTCTTCTTTTCCCCCCTTCGCATCCAGTTTGGCGGCAGGAAGGAAAGCGGCTGGATCATCGAGCGCGACGGCGGGGGCTGGAAGACTCGGGACGGCGCCTTTCTTTACACGCAGGAGCTCGGGCGCGAGCCTTGAGTCATCCGAACGAGGACCCTGAACGGAACAGGGACCTGTTTGTGAATTCGCCGGTATCGAGCTGCGGTTTGCAGGACCCGGCCCCGATGCGGGCTCAAAGGAGCGTGCATGCAGAACTTCACGTTTTGGAATCCCACGAAGGTGGTCTTCGGCAAGGACACAGTCAAGAGCGTCGGCAAGGAAGCGCGCGCGTTCGGTCAGAAGGCCCTCCTGGTCTACGGCCGCTCGAGCATCAAGCGCAGTGGCGTCTATGATAAGGTGGTCTCGAGCTTGAAGGATGCGGGAATCGAGATCGTTGAATACGCCGACGTCAAATCGAACCCGGTGCTGTCGCACACCCGGGAGGGGATCGAGCTGGCCCGCAGGGAGAAGGCCGACATGATCGTGGCCGTCGGGGGCGGGAGCGTGATCGACGAGTCCAAGTCGATAGATCGGAAGAGCGTCGTGTAGGGAAAGAGTGTAGATCTCGGTGGTCG
>CALBZH010000865.1 GCA_937889795.1 uncultured Syntrophobacteraceae bacterium
CCAAAGGGTGACCGACCAAGTGGTGGGGTCCTCACGCAGGTGCCGTTCGCATTTCTGCGGGCGCCAGCCGTTGAAAGAGCCCATGACCTGAACGGACCGCGCTTCCGGCATTCTTAAGGTGAGTACCACCGGAATCCGGTCCCCGCGGTTCGTGCCAAGAATCTCCTGCTTCTCTCCGCCGAGGAGATGGAGAACCGATGCAGCGCAGATCAGCAGGAGCACAAAAGCTGCGGGGGCGAGCCGAAGGGGCGTAAACGTGAGGGACTGGGGCGACCTCGCCCACCCGGACAGGCGACGCCACCAGGGGACCTTTCTTGTCCGAACGGTCGCCATGATAGAGCCCACAAAATCCGAAGGAAGCTCAGGGCAAGGCAACCCGCGAACGCTGCAGATCAGAGGGCCGTACGCTTCCTCCGCTGATGCCTCGCCGGCCGCAAGGTCTTCCTCGACCATGCCTTCGCTTCCGAGCCCTTCAAGGCTGAGCGCCGAATCGGAGCCTGAGTCCTGCTGCGGATGGTTTTTCTTCGATCCTTCCATGGTCGCCTCTCTCCAGGATCTCCCGGAGCTTCCTGAGTCCGCGAAAAACGCGTATCCTGGCATTCCCTGCCGTGATTCCGAGCGCCTCGGCCACTTCTTCCATCGGAAGCTCTTCGTGGTAGCGGAGAACGATCGCTTCCCGGTAGTCGAAAGGGAGCTGATCGAGAGCGCTTCGAAGCCTGCGCATATCGATCTGGGCGCACAGTACCTCTTCCTGCTGTGGGGAGTAGGAGCGGTCCAGGTCTGATCCTGGGTCCCACTCCTCGAGGGGGATCGGATCTCCCTTCTTGGTCCGCAGGAAGTTCTTCGAGTGATTCAACCCGATCGTGTAAAGCCAGGGGAAGAATCGCTTCCCCTTTTTGAAGCGGTGGAGGTTTTCGAAAGCTTTGATGAACGTCTCCTGAGCCAGGTCCAGAGCGTCCTCGTAGGAGCCCGTCATCCGGAACATGAGATGGAATATGGGCTTTTGATAGCGGGTCACGAGAACGGCATAGGCATCCCTGTCACCGGCCAGGACGGCGGCAATCGCCTCCAGGTCTTCCGCATGATCCATGGGACAACTCTTTTCTCCGAGCGAATGCTCGATCTTCATTTCCGTATACAGACCGGCAATCGAGTTTGTTACACATCACTCGACAGTCAGGATCGAATTCCTGTCCCCGAAGCCGTTATCCTCGAAAACCAACCCCCCCGGGTCTCGCCGCCACACCTTTCCGTCGACGAGAAACGCGTACCCATAGCGGCCAGGGGAGAGGAATACGGTCACACTCCAGTTCTCTCCCGTCCGGCTCATGGGTTGAGGCGACCATCGGTTGAAAGAGGCAACCAGCGCCACCTCCCTGGCGCCGGCGTCCGTGTAGCGGAACTGAACCGGAACGCTGCCAGGGGGACCGGCATCGTGCGGACCCTGACCCTGCTCGAGGGGATGAGCACAGGCGAAAAGCAGCAGCGGAGCCCAGAAGAAGACCGCCAGATGGCGAAAGGGCTGAGCTCCCACAGAGAGCCTCCCTTTCCGGATGCGCATAGGATTGAGCATCCGCGTATATGGGCTGATTCTCATGCTCACATCTCATCCTTGTCGGGCTGTTGTGAAAAACGGGTGTTGTCGGCTGAAATCGCTCCTGCGCCTCGCCCGGTGCGGCGTATGTCCCTCCCAACGAAGACCCATGGAGATCTAGTTTTCGGCTCTCTTGCGGGGACTGAATTTCAAGGGCAACGGAGGCTTTCAGGAGCGAAAGCTCACGCCTGATCGCGTGCGAGACACGCAGCTAAGGGGGATCAAATGAGAAGAACGGTTGAACGAAGGGAGGTGAAGGAAGCGTTTTCCGACAGAAGCGCTCCACGCTTAATCGCTCCGGCTGGTTTCAAAGCAGAGGCCAAATCTTCCCTGGAGGACGCGATGAGCACCGCCGGCTGCCCAGACAGCAACTCCTCGTCTGGATAGGAAAGGAGACCATTCGTCAGAATGGAACTGTGCGTGCAGGGACCACAAGGATCGGTTGAGGAAGGGCAGTCCGAAGGGGCGGTGGAACCGGCCTGAAGCACTGTCGGAAGGCCTGGAGCGGCGGCAGGAACGACACCGCAATGGACACTCCCGACGGATTCCACCATCACTCGGCCATCGAGGTCATAACAATAAAGGAGTCCGTCCACGGCTCCCGACGCGACAAAGGAATAGACCAGAAGGCAAAACCACGCGGTGAGCCGCCGCTTTCGGCACCTGCCAGGCTTCAGGGGGATCTTCTCTTGTGGAATTGCAGGGTTCATGTCCCGCTTCTTGAACTGGCGGCTGGGGTTAGATTCAACAGGGATATCCATCAACATTACCGGGTTGCCCTCTTCCAGCGTACTCGTTCCCTTCGATTTGC
>CALBZH010000866.1 GCA_937889795.1 uncultured Syntrophobacteraceae bacterium
TCCGCTTCCTGGGGCAAGCCAGCCGTGGGGCCAATCGGCAACATCAGTGGCGCCTCAACCCGCTTGTCGACTAGCACGTCATAGACTTTGCGGCCCAGCTTGACTCCTGCCTGAATTGCCAATAGAACGAGCTCGGGATTGACCATCTCCGCCTCCTTTCCAGACCGGTATCCTGCGGATAAGAGCCAATGAAGTCACAGAAGATAAGAGCCGACGAAGTCACAATTCGTTCCAGGTGGAGAGGCCGTGGAAAAGGCGCGCATCAAAAGGTCAACGGCGGACAGGATGTCCAGAAGATCGGTTCGGAAAACGTGTGAGAGAGTGACCGCATGCCGGCCATCATTGTGTCGATGCTGTTGAAAAACCATATTTTCCGGGTACTGTATATGTCAAGAGAAAAAGAGGACGGGATTGGAGAGGATCCTGTGAGTCAGCGCATCACTGCGAGAAGGAGGTCGTCATGGCCGTCGGCTGGTCACGCGATGGGGCGGTGCAGGAGCAAATCGATGCCACGGTGGAATCCGCCGTGCAATTGGCCAAGAGCCGATTGCCGGATGGAGAAGGCTTGACGCATTGTGAGGAATGCGAGGCCGTCATTCCTGAAGCGCGTCGTAGAGTCCTGCCTGGGGCTCGGCTTTGTGTTCAATGTCAGTCGGAGCTCGAAAAGCAGCAGAAGACATTCACCCTCTACAATCGCTGTGGCAGTAAGGACAGCCAGCTGAAGTGAATCCCCGGTGTGGGCTCGAAGCGCCTTGGTCTTCTTCCGCGCTGATTTCCGAAGTGGAGGGGTGTCCATGGGTGAGGCTTCCTCGCCAGCCGGAATCTGGATTGGGAGGAAGCCTCGGTTCGATGCTTGCCGAAGGCCGGGTGCCGAGCCCCGGCCTTCTTCGGTGGAAAAGCTCGTTTTTCTCTTGTCGGACTATTCGGCCTTGAAGAACGCTTTCTTGTTCGACCCGCAAACCGGGCAGGCATCCGGTACTTCCGCTGCCACCGTGTAACCGCAGATTTTGCACACGTACCAATCCTGAACCGGGAATTTCTCGGGATCCTCGAGAGCCTTGGTGTAGAGCTGCGCGTGGATTTTTTCCACCTCGTTGGCGTAGTGGAAGCTGATCTCGGCGGACTTCTGACCTTCTTCCTTGGCGGCCGCGATCATGTCCGGGTACATGCTCTTGAACTCATGTGTTTCGCCGTTAAGAGCTTCCTGCAGGTTTTCCTTGGTCGACTTGACCCCCTGCATCACGCGGAAGTGCTTGTGGGCATGAATCGTCTCGGCGGCGGCAACGGCGCGGAAGAGCTTGGCAACACCATGGTGGAACTCGTCTTCGGCTCGCTCCGCGAAGGCGAGGTATTTGCGGTTGGCTTGGGATTCACCGGCAAAAGCGTCCTGCAGGTTCTGCATAGTCTTCGACATACAATCCTCCTTTGAAATGGGGTGATCATGAGTTGCTTCTTTGACGAGAAAGGTCTGAGCCAAATCGGGATGATACCTGATGAGCATTGGCTACCAGGAACAACCGACAAGCAGCGCAGGGTAAAGCGCGTGAGGTGCGTGATCGCTCGCCAGGTACACATCAACGCTGCCTCCCGCCTCCGGGTCCTTCACGCAATGAACGTAAGCATCCGCGAAACGATGTCAATCAACGCACCGAAGCGCTGGGTCCCTGGATGAAATTCGCCAGGACGGGGCGTAGTGACTCGACATCGTACCTGTAATTTATTAATAGAAGGTGATCTGCAGGCTGCGGCGAGGAATGCCTGGTTTCCTGTCTAGGGTTGTAAGAACCGCACTTTCTCACAAGGAGGCCGTTTCATGAGTGGAGCATTTGAAGTCGGCATGACCCATGAGCTTAGTGTCACAACGGGGCCGGAGCACTCGGCACGCCATTTTTACCCAAATCTGCCGGATGTTTTCGCAACGCCGTTTCTCGGGGCTTTCATGGAGAGGGTTTCGGCGGAGCTGATGGATAAACAGCTCCAGCCCGGGGAGCAGTCCGTCGGGGTTTCCATGAGCGTCAAGCATCTGGCAGCGACCCCTCTCGGAATGATCGTGAGAATCGTGACCAAGGTGACAGCCGTGGAGGGACGCAAGCTCACATTCGAGCTCGAAGCCTTCGACGCCGTGGAAAAGATCGGCGAGGCACAGCACGAGCGCTTCATCATCGTTGCCGACAAATTCAATGCCCGCGTGGCGGACAAGGCCGCGAAAGCGGCGTCCTAGCCTTGTCGGATGACGGCTTGAGGCACACACATCCTGAGAGGGGGTCTTATGAGCCGAGGCGACGTCAGTCCATTTTTCCATCCGTCGAGCGTGGCGGTCATCGGTGCGTCCGAGAGCCCTGAAAAGCTGGGCCACGAGATTTTGAAGAATCTGACCGACGGGGGCTTTCCGGGAAAGCTCTATCCCATCAATCCCAAGAGTGAAAGCATTCTCGGTTTCAAGTGCTACAAGAATGTCAAAGAGATTCCCGACCCAGTGGACCTTGCGGTCGTGATCATTCCCGCCCGGATGGTTCCCCAGGCGATTCGGGACTGCGGGGAAAAGGGAGTCAAAGGGGCCGTCATCATCACGGGCGGCTTCAGCGAAGCGGGCGAGGACGGCGCCGCTTTGCAGGAGGAAGTGACTCGCGTTGCTCGGGAGTATGGCGTTCGAGTGGTGGGCCCCAATTGCCAGGGTGGGAACAATCCCTATCACCCCCTGTGTGCGTCGTGGCCCCTGCTGACCTACAGGGG
>CALBZH010000867.1 GCA_937889795.1 uncultured Syntrophobacteraceae bacterium
GCCACTCGGTGGCCTTTGCGATGCAAGGCAAGGGTGAGGTCCGTGTCTTCAGCCAGGGTATCCGTGCTGATGCCGCCCACTTGGATGAGGGCGCTCTTTCTGAGCGCGCTCACGGCGCCCGGGGCTACCGTGATGCAATTGAGCTGGTGATAGGCGCGACGGTCGAGGTTGAATCCGCAGATATACTCCAGAGACTGACACCGGGCGATGAAAGTCCGGAGGTTGCCCACCTTGGCGTGGCCCGAGACAGCTCCAACTCGGGGGTCCGAAAAGGGTTGAACCAAGGATCCGATGGTTTGGGGGGCAAACTGGGTGTCAGCGTCCAGCGTGACCAAGATGTCGTAGGAAGCTTCGGTGATCGCGGCGCGCAGCGCCAGAGCCTTGCCCTGGTTTGGCTGCCGGATCAGACGGATTCGTGGATCGGTTTCCGCAAGCCTTTCCACGATGGCTGCGGTTTGGTCCGTTGATCCATCGTCCACGACAACGACCTCCATGGGACCGCCGTAGGTGGTTCGAAGCAGATGCCTGAGGGTCGCCTCGATGACCTTCTCTTCGTTGAACGCGGCAAGGATGACGGAGATTGGCGGCTGGTCATCGCTCGGAAGGGGCGCCACCCGTCGATGGATGTGTCGTGAGGCAAGGATCGTGATGACGAGTGTGCGGAGAATCACCAGAATCGTTGCCGCGATCATAAACGACCACAAGAGAGCCTCGAAGTTGTAGAGGACTCGGAATCCACCCTGGCTGACCAGGCGAGCGAAGCTTTCCGGGCCGGATTTAACGGTCGGCATGAGCTCATCGGGCTCTTTCCCGAGCATCTCGCCCAAGGTCACGATCCTGTCGCCGCGCTCGTAAAGATAGTCGATGATCCGGGGAAGCGCTTCGACGGTCTGCCTGCGGTCCCCGCCCGCGTCGTGGAGCAGGATGATCGTCCCTTCCGCCTTACGCCCCTGCTTCACCTTCTGTACGATGGTCTCCACCCCTGGCTTGGCCCAGTCCTCTGGGTCAATGTCCTCGGTGACCGTAATGTAGCCCAGGTCCTGGGCCAGTTTGACAGGGATCACCTCGGTGGGGTCGTGAGGTCTCGAGTCGGCACTGTAAGGGGGCCGAAACAGGATGGTCGAACGATCGGTGATCGTTTCGATCAATCTCTGCGTCGCGTTGAGCTCCAGCCGCGCGCGCTCCTCGGAAATGGCAGCCATGTTGGGATGGGTATACGAGTGGACTCCAATCTCGTGCCCCTCTTCCAATATCCTTCGGACCAGCCCCGGATTTGCTTCCATACGCGAGCCGACCAGGAAAAACGACGCCTTGACGCCCTTGGCCCGAAGCACGTCCAGAATCTTGGGCGTCCATTTGGGATCGGGACCGTCGTCGAAGCTGATGGCCACGGTGTCCGACGCTTCGGCTCCCTCATGGTAGAGGGTCAGGTAGCTGGGAAAAGTTTCATACGTGACGGTGACTCGGCCGGTATCGTCTCCAAAGAGCGCCCTGCTGCCATCCGAGGTCTCGCTGTCGACGGTCACGAATTCGCCCCGGCCCACATGAGTAATGGCTCCTGCCGACCGAAGCGGTCGCAATTGATCGAGATCTTCGGGGCGAAGGTTAGGGCTTGCGGTGAGCTGCTTCATCATGGGCCAGATGGCAGGGTCTTCGTAACCCAGTTGCGAAATCGAAATCCCCGTGACGTTCTGTTTTCGGGTGGCCATCAGCTGATTGACAAACGTTGACGCATCCAGGAACCAGACGTTATGCTCCGTCCCACCGTCTTCATAGGAAAACTGGGGATTGTAGAGGGGGGCTTCCGACTTGCATTGGGTCAGCCCGACTTCGTTGCCGCGGCTCATGACGTCCGGAAACCGGATGGTCTCCGCCCTCCTGGCGCCCTTGGTCCAATCGTAGCCGTAGGACCCGATTTCCACGACCCACTGTTCAGGATCAACGTATTCAAGCAACGTTTCGAGCCAGCCTTCAAACCACGGCTGCGACGCGATGGGGCCAGGGGAGTCGTTTTCAGAATTTTCGTCGTGGAGGGTCGCAACGAAATGATCCACACAAGGAGCCAGAGCTTCGAGGTCGAAGCTCTTGAGCTCGAGACCTACCGGCACATACAGCCACAGCTCCATCCGCTCGTGGTGAACGGCATCGGCGATTCTCTGGATGAGAGCGGTCACCGATTCCACATAGGTCGGGTCAACGATGCCCCAATCGATCACGAGGCCCCCAGCCTTGGCTTCCTTCAGCTTGCCGACAAGCTGTCCGACAAAACGGTCCTGGCGGATAGGGGGACCGTTTGCGAGCCCTTCGATGGCCTCCGGCTGCCAGACGTCCTCGATGAGATTGTCGAGTACGGGGAGAAAGACGATTCCCTTGCTCAAGGCATAGTCCCGCACCCTGAGGTCGGGATGGGACACCAGGGTCCCAGATCCGTCGGCCACGCTGAGCCACTGGCTGATAACATGCGTCAGCTGAGCACCGTTTGCCCGAAGCGAGTCATAGCTGTATTCGTCCCAGGCGACATAGAACCCTGCGACAATGCCCTGATTGTGCTTCTGTGGGGGGGCAGACACGGCTGAGCGCGATGAATCACGCACAGGCTTCCCCTCGGAGTTTGCGCTCTTGGAATATTCCCGCCAGATTGGTCTGGGATGGGGTTGAGGCTCCTCGGCGTCTTTCCTCTGGAGCTCATGCAGGCGTGCCTGCAACTGCGATATGGAGGAGGAGAGCCGGAGCTGAGGGGCCACGAAGAGCGACTGAATGAACCACACCCCTCCGAAAAAGGCCAGCACCGTGACCAGGAGGAAAAGCAGCCTCAGCCGAGGCCAACGTCTTCCCGCCGAATCAAGAAAAATGAACTGCTTTGGATCCTGTTCGAGCATATGTCCCTTCTGAGCTGAACGTTGGCGGACCCTGTCGTGCGAGGTCGGCCGGGAGCGACGCGGCACTCTATACCACATGGCTCGCCAGGGGAGCGCGAATTATTTATCTGGTGACAAGTCGTCTCCCCGTTCGCCGTAATGGAAGGGACGTCGGAGATGGCGATTGCGGAGCCGAAGCAAGTATAATCAGCGCCTTGTGTCTTTCAAGAGTCCCGTCGAAAACGGCGTGAATCTGGCTTGTCCACCCCGATGCCATCGGGGTCGTTCTCACCCGGCTTGGTCTTGGAGAGCCTCTCGGGTCTCGCTCTCGAGGGGGATTGTGAGGACTACCCGGCAGCCGTGGCCGGGAGACGACTCGATGGATACGTCGCCTCCCTTGTGGTGGAAGCGCTCCCGGATGCTGAAGAGGCCGTAGCCGTCCCCGGAGCGGCGGGCGAGGCCCTCCGTCTTCGGTTCGAAGCCAACCCCGTCGTCTTCAACCGTAAGGACGAGCATCCGGTCTCGCGATTCGCTCTTCATCACCACGTGAGAAGCCCGAGCGTGCTTGAGCACGTTGTTGAGGAGCTCATTGGCGGCCCGGTAAAGCAGCACGCGCGTGTCCTCGGGCAAGGACTCTGATTGCCCGTCGTCGGTGTAGGTGACATCCAGGCCGTGTCGCTCCCGTATCCGCTCTGCGAGATAGTCGAGGGCCGCCTCGAGGCCGATCTCATACAAGATTGGCGGGCTGATCTCAAACGTGAGCGACCGAGTCTCCTCCAGGGCTTGGACGACGTACGTGCGGATTTCGGTCGCAAGTGCGCCCGCTTCGGTGTCAGTGGCTGCCTGGACGAGCATACCCAGCTTGATTTTGGATATTCCCAAGAGCTGCCCCACGCGGTCGTGAAGGCCTTCGGCGAGTCGGCGCCGCTCGCGTTCTTCGGCGCTGTTCAGTTCGGAGGCCATGGACCTCAGCTCCGCCTCGTAGCGCAGTACCTGTGCCGCATGGTTTTCGAGCGCCTCGGCCATTTCGTCCAGGGCTTGCGCGAGAGCCCCCAGTTCCCCGCTTCGATGAGGGAGCCCTGTGCGCGCCTCCATGTCGCCTCGGGACAGCCGTTGAGCCGTGAGCACCATGGTGTGCACCGGCCGGATGATGAACGTGCTGCTCCCGAACCAAACCAATCCAAGAGCCAAGAGTGTGAGCGCCCAGACTCCGGCAAATTGGAAAGCCAGGGCTTTATCCGCTTTATTGTACAACGCGGACACGGGGACGCTGATGCTGACGAAAAGGCCCGTGTCGACCGTGCTCGAAAGGGGTGCAAACGCATAGAGGGAGTCGGTCTCACGCGAATCGCCAGCTTGAATGGCCCCCGTTCCCGTCCGAAGCATTGCCCGGAGGAGAATGTCCATGGTCTCTGGGCTCACACTGCATTCTTCCCGTGAAGGCAGGCAGTTTAGAAGGCTTCCCTTGCGGTTGATCATCAGAAGCTTCACCTGCTTGGGCGGCTGGAGGTGCGCGATCAATTCGCTGAAACGACTCAGGTCCACGGTTGCAAAGACAATGGCTCTGACTTGATCGTCTCCCCTAAGAATCGGGTAGCTGATGGCAAAGCGACTCTCAGTCTCGTCCCCGGGATGGAGCGGCCCCATCGAGAAATCCCGTGAGCGCAAGGAGTGCCTGAACCACGGTTCTTCCTGGAACGCCTTGTCCCGTGGCAGCTGTCCTGAACCGCAGCGAAGGACGCCTTCCCTGTCCAACACTCCGATGCTGGTGTATCGTGGGTACTCCTCAATCAGGCGGCCAAGGAAATCAGAACAGGCTCCGGTGTCGATTGGCTCGATTTCCGGGGTCTTGGAGAGCGTGATCAGGAACTGCCGGGTCCGTGCGATGAGCTGCTCCTGGTCGCTGGCCACCAGAGTCACGAGCCGAATGAAATCCTCGGCCATTTGGGCTAAGATCAGCGATCGTTCACGAAAGGTGGAGGCAAGGATCAGCCCGGTTGCCAGCACCATTGTCAGCAAGACGAGCGATGCTAGCCGAGCCCTCAGGCTTCGGAAGATGGAAGATCTCATGGCGACACGGTTCTCGGGTCTTACCGGCGCGGAGCCGGTCTTGAGTAGGAGCCGAAGCGGGAAACGGCGTCGCTTCGGAAGCCGATTTGACCTTCAGGATACTGACTCATGCGATGGTCCTCAATGAAAAGCTGCATCCTTGCCCTTATTCTCGCGCTTGTCTGCAATGGTGTCTTGGCGGGAGGGGCGGTTGGTCTCGAATCTCGTGAGGACAGCGAGGGCCGGGACATCGTCGATTTCCCAGACTGTGTCTACTGCGGGATGCACCGGCAAACTTACGCCCACAGCCGGATGCTCGTCGTCTACGCGGACGGCGCCGTGTTTGGTGTCTGCAGCCTTTACTGCGCGGCGCTGAACCTTGTCATCCAGATTGACCGACCGCTCAAAGCCGTGTGGGTGGCCGACTACCGCTCAAAAAAGCTCATTCGTGCCGAGGACGCCTGGTGGGTCATCGGTGGAGCCAAGCCCGGCGTCATGACGAGCAGAGCCAAATGGGCCTTCAAGGACAAGGCGGACGCCTACACGTTCATTTCGGAAAACGGGGGTGTCATCGGGTCTTTCGACGAAGCCATGCGTGCCACCTTCGAGGATATGTACAGAGACACCAGAATGATTCGCACGAAGAAGCAGATTGGGAAGATGGCCCCAGAATGACGCGCCGGTGTGCAAGTGACCGCGCCTGAGCTGGGTTCTGACGGCCGCCCCCGGCTCGCGTGCGAGAGGGCCTCTGTCAGGCGTCGAGCGTCGTCAGCCCTTCGCGCAGGGCGTACTTGACCAGTTCCGCGAGATTGCTGACGTTCAGTTTACTCATGAGCTGCTGGCGGTGCGTCTCCACCGTCTTGGTGCTGATGTTCAGGTGGGCAGCAATCTGCTTGACCATTTTGCCCTCGGCAAGAAGCTGGAGGACCTCCCGTTCCCTGGGAGTCAGCAGGGAGTAAGGGGATTGGTCGTCGGCCATGGTGTTGCTCACGAAGTCCCTGACGATGGAGCCCGCGATCTGCGGACTGATGTAAGCGCGCCCCGTCATGACCACTTCAATGGCTTGAGCCAGTTCTTCGAACGCACAGTCTTTGAGCAGGTATGCGGACGCTCCGGCCCGGAACATCTCACCGACGTAGCGCTTGTCGGAATGCATCGAGAGGGCTAGGACCTTCACTTTGGGCGCTGCCAAGCGGACCTGCCGAGTGGCTTCGATGCCATTGAGGTCCGGCATGCCAACATCCATGACGACCAGATCGACGTCGCCGTCCCGGACCATACTGACGGCGAGGCGGCCATTGTCTGCCTCGCCGACCACACTGACGCCGGGAAGCCTTTCGAGCATGGACCGAAGCCCATCGCGCATGATCTTATGATCGTCAGCCAGCAAGATCCTGATACTCATGACTCCGTTATCTCCGGTTCAAATAAGCGGCATGCCCATGGTCTACGTTCAATTACAATTCATTACCCTCACACGCACCTGGAGATCAATCATCCATTTGCTCCCTTGGAATCATCCGAATAGAAACCCTAAAATCAGGGATTTCCCGATAACGGTGGCGTATTGTTGCTGATAAATTGAACCATCGATCTGGCTCGGGCCTTGCCCGACCGAATCGGTGCACTGCCCATGGTGGCCTTTCGGCATGAACGGCATGCCGGCTCCGCTTGTGCGGAGGACCTTGTTGGCTGCCCACACTCAACACCGAATCAACACGCTCGGACAAAGGAGACGCGCATGAGTAAACGAAGCAGTTGGACGATCTTTTTACTGATCCTGAGCTTGGTGATGGCATCGATTTGCCTTGCTCAGAAGGCCCCAGATGTCCTGCAGCATCCGTCGTGTAAATACTGCGGGATGGACCGCGATCAGTTCGCCCATAGCCGATTCCTCATTGAATACGATGATGGAAGCACGTTCGCTGCCTGTAGCATCCATTGCGCGGCGGTTGACCTCGCGATGAATATCGACAAAATGCCAAAGTCGATGAAGGTCGGCGACTACAACACCAAAGGCCTCATCGATGCGGAAGGGGCTGTCTGGGTGCTTGGCGGCAACAAGCCAGGGGTCATGACCAAGCGGGCCAAATGGGCCTTTGGAAACAAGGAAGACGCCGAAAAGTATGTCAAGGAAAATGGTGGCGAGGTCGTCACGTTTGAGCGTGCCATGCAAGCCACCTACGAAGACATGTACGCCGATACAAAAATGATTCGAGAAAAAAGGAAAGCCAAGCGCACGGGCTCGCAGGCGACCGGGGATCCGCATCAGCATGGTCAAAGCCATCAGCATGAGCAGCCGAAGAAGCAATAGCAGTCTTTCACGTTCGGGAGGCCTGATACGGCCTCCCCGCCCTCGCCCGTTATGCCTTCAGCATCATCCGTCAGCTCCGATGCTCAATCACGCGGGGCGTCGTCGCATCCAGACTTCCCAATGATTCAATTTGGGGAAGTAGAGCGCCGCAGCCACAAGGCTCAAGGCTACCATGACGTAGAACTCTTCCGTGATTCCCGTTGCCAAAAACAGGACAAGACCCATAACGGCTGGGATTTCGGTCATGACCAAACTGACGATTGTCGCCGTACGCAATCGGCTCAGCCGAGATTCGGTGTCAGAGCCGGCTCCTTTGAGGATCGCGTTGCGCACCAGTCGAATGCCGATGAAAGCGACCAATGCTCCAGCAAGAAACACGTCCTTCGGCGGCATGGACTGAGGGGCAAAGCCGGTGAACGGGTGATTCTGGTACCGGATGAGCTCGGCGATGCCCAGGTACATGAGGATGCTAACGATCATGGCCCAGGCCACGGCAGTCACCGGCCTGATTTCCTTCTTCAAGTCAACAGTGCTTTCCATCGTAGGTCTCATTCCTCCTTCCACTTCAATGCGTGATGCTTCGCCAGACGCCCTGTGAGTATGACATGAACAGGGTACCAGGAATTGCGACACGGGAAAAGAGATCGAAGCCATGATAGCGAAAACATGCTTGACGGCTGAAATGAATCTTCCCTATTGTGGCATTATTCACATAGGTGTGGGGACATTCAGATCGGTGCTCGGAGCTCACTTCGGAAAGAGATGGGTTGATGGGACGGAAGGCGAAGACCTACGCGGTCGTTCTCGGTCATTGCGGTCCCATATTGATCGCCATGGGATGGTGCCTTCTCGTTCCGCTGGCATTAGTCATCGGGAGATCGGAAGAGCGTCGTGTAGGGAAAGAGTGTAGATCTCGGTGG
>CALBZH010000868.1 GCA_937889795.1 uncultured Syntrophobacteraceae bacterium
GAGATATCCACTCGTGACTGGAGTTCAGACGTGTGCTCTTCCGATCTAGCTGGCTTTAGGCGGTGCGTTCTTGATATGGGTCGAATCGATATACTCGGAAGGGGTTTTGGGTCACAATGACGCAGGGGTCACGCTTTCGGGACGGGGTCATGGTCTTCTAATCGAAATCTCGCCTGCTTCTGGACAATGACTCGAAGGGAGCCGTAGTCCTGTTTGATGGAGAAGAGATCCTCCAGGGGGCGACCGAGGATTTGGCTCAAGATGATGCGGTTTACGCCCGCGTGGGCAACAATGGCGATGTTTCCGCTTGTCGAGCCGAGGATGTCGTAGAATGCGGGGATGACGCGGAAGGTGCAATCCAGGAAGCTTTCTCCGCCCGGCGGCCGGTAGTGCACCGGGTCAAGGCCCCTTGCTTCATAGTCCCATGGGAAGCGCTCGCGCACCTCGTCGAAAGGGAGGCCTTCCCACTCGCCGAGGGCGATCTCCCGCAGCTCCGGCTTGGCGATGCTGGCGAGACCGTGATCGCGAGCGATGACTTCGGCGGTTTGAATGCAGCGCTTCAGGTCGCTGCAGTAGATCGCCGCAAGAGAAGTGGTGCTCAGCGTGGCGCTGAGCCGCTTCGCCTGGGCGATGCCGTCGTCGTTCAGCGGCAGGTCCAGCTGACCGATGAAGCGCTTGGGGTCGTCCGCCAATTGAATGGCCCCGTGCCGCACCAAATAGATCTCACGCCGTCCCGCCCTGGACGAACCCCGAATCCCCCTGCGGTACCGGTGGATCACCGCAGACGCCGGGGTCCCGATGGCCGCTTCGATGCGGGCTTCAATCTCTCGGGCGTCCGAGAATCGTCTTTGCACCTTCCGCAGAATATCGAGCCGATCCGCATGTCGGCGGCGGGAAGGGGCAAAGCGCTCCTCGATCGATACCAGCCGGTCTTCGGTCACGCACTTGTCGGCATAATAGATGAGGTCGGCCTCGGTCAACGACGGGCCGTGCTTCCCTAAGTCTGTATGCTGTGCCACGACGGAGCCCACCCTCGGATACCCAAGGTCCGAAAGCAGCTTCGCCCCTGCCTTGGCGTGCTCGGGCTGGCTGCGAGCAATGTCGTGAAGACGACCCGCCGCGACAACAAGGGGAAGATCGAGGGCAAATCCTTTCTGATTCAGATGAACGGCAAGGACTCGCGCGACTTCGGCCACCATCCTGCCGTGAACGATCACTCGCTCGGGGCCTTGAAGCAGGGAGCAGATGGCATCGCACTCGGCTTCGGTGGGGGCGTACTCCCGGGTCCATCGCTCGACCAGCTTTCGATAGTCCTCCGGCGTATCGCAGTCGAGCAGGATTCCTTCGTCCGGAACGTCCACATCCACGGCCACGTCCTCGAGACATCCCAGAATTCCCCGCATGCCATCCGGACGGCCGAGGGAGAGGGAATCCGCGACGAGCGCTCTGGGAATGAGAGGGGGATGGCCGCGCTCGCCGTCGAAACGGGGATAAAGGATTCTAGGCGCGGCGGGATGGAAGGCGTCCAGAAGCGTGCGAACGGTTCGGGGCTTGACCAGCGGGATGTCAACGGGCAGCAGGAGGAATGCCGCCACATGCTCTTCGAGCGTCCGAATTCCCGCGAGGATGGATGAAAACATCCCCGTCTCGAAATGCGGGTTGAAGACCGGGCGGGCGCCGGCGCGCTCCACGAGGGAACGGACCTCGGAGGCCCGGTCTCCCGTCACCACCCGCACATCTGAGACCCCTGCCCTGTGGAAACGAGCGATGACCTCCTCGAGAATGGTCGAAGGACCCAACGGGAGAAGGGGCTTGAAACGCTCCATTCGGGACGACTGCCCCGCTGCCAGGACAAGCGCGACGATTCCGGCTGCTTTGGTCATGTGCACTTCCAGCCGGCGAGGGGACATGCCCCGCCGTTTCCTCCATGATCACACCACGTCAAGGGTCGTACGATGGGGAAGCCCTTTGATCACCTGTCTGAAGGGCTCGATGGAGCGAAGCCCAACAATCCTCTTGCCGCCCTCGAAGACAAAGGTCGGCAGGACGCTCACGTCGAACCGCAGCCCTTCGGCGCGGCTTTCACCCACGCGGGCCTGGTACCGGCCTTCGGTAAGCGCGGTCGCCAGCGCATCGGGATCGAGCCCCGCCTGCGCGGCAAGGCTCAGAATCACCGGGATCTGTCCGATGTCGATCCCATGGGTGAAGTAGGCCTGAAAGACAGCGGATTGAAAGGAGTCGTGCCTGCCGTGGTCCCTTGCAAACTCGGCGGCCTCGAGGGTCTTCCGCGTGTTCGCGAGCAGCTTGCAGTCGCGGAATTGGTACCCATACCGGGCCCCTTTGACGCGAAGCTCTTCGAATAGCGCTGGGAGATCATACTCGGGAAACTTCTCTTCGAGGAGCACGCCATTTTCGGGTATCTCCGGATGCAGCTCGAAACCGAGCCATTGCGCCTCGATGTCATACTCCTGCTTCAGCTGCTCGATGAGGCCGGTTGCCAGGTAACAGAAAGGGCACGTGAAATCGCTAAAGATCCGTATGGTTAGGGTCATGGGTCTCGCTCCTCGTGTCACACCCGCGTTCACTTCGACTGACGGCTCTATGTAGCACGAAGACGCCGCCTCAACCAAGGCATGCTTTCATGGCCGAGAGGGCGAGATCACCGCAATTGCTCAATTGGTCGCTGAGTGTCCGAAACGGCTCGAATCTTGCTCTTTAAACAGCTCTCGCATGTGATACGAAACATGGTGTTGTCAAATCGATAGAATGCGCTACATCTTGAATGAACCATAGCAGGGCCTTCGATTCAGATTGGAGTTCCGAGCCTCTGGCAGGGTGCGATGGAGAATTCGTTTCCGGGAAAGCTGATCAGAGAAACCCTGGCGGACTGTGAATCGGTGCGCCAGATGGTAGAGTCCCTGGTCTTGGGGAGGGACTCCAATCAGAGGCGCCAATCACCGCGCTTCCCCACGGTGGCTGCCCTTTCCGGACAGGCGCGCTTGAGCCGGGCGCACGGTCATTTGCTGTGTCTGAAGACCGTTCAGCTGCCTTTCATGGGACTCATGCCAACGAGCGACAACGATCCGGGGCAAGCGGAATCCGAGGGAGGCTCCATTGCCACGGAGCTGCTTCACGGGATTAGTGATGTTCGGGTCATCAATTTCTCGGAAGAAGGACTGCAGCTCGAGCTTGAGTGCGAGAATTTCTTCTCCTTCCTGGATAGACCGATCTTGGTTCGGTTCAAGGGGAAGCACCACCCCGTCAACCTGCGCTGGTACAAACAGTCGGGCAAGGTCGTCCGGTGCGGGTGCTCCTTCAGTGAAGACGTGGAACGGGAGCCAAACCTGGCCCGTACGCTTCTTAACTTCAGCAACGATCTCGTTCGCTACATGAGCGCGAGCGAGATCAAGCGCATGCGCCCTCCGTTCGAGACGGTCTTTTCGTCCATGAGCATTTACCAGAACCTCCGATTGAAATACCTGGAGGCGGTGGCAAGCTTTCATGAGACCAAGACCTTCATCCTGCAGTGCCTGAACCCGAAATTCCATGATCGAGTCGAGCACGTGTTTGAGCAATTCAGGTATTCGAAGAGCTTCCAGAGGGACGAAGCCGCGAAGCGCGCCGGGGATCGGGCTTACGCCGCCGCCGTGGACGTCTTTCTGCTCCCGTGCCGGGAGCTTGGATGCGGCCTGCTGGAGGTCGGGGAGCAGACCCTCCTGATGTGGGAGGAAGCTTCGAACCTGCTTCGAAGCTGCCTCTTGCCCCTGGAACCGGAACCGGATAGCTCCGAGTTCATTTGCGATGCGGTCAAGCCAATCTATAATTCGTTTCTGACCTTGAGGGGGCGCCTGCCCGGCGTGTTCGACGACAAGTTGATCGATCGCCAGTTCCGGGGATACAGTACTCTCATCGGGGAGATCGTCCATCTTCGCGAACAGCTCATTGACTGTGTCTCGGGGGTCGGGAGGCGGTGATTCTGACACGTGGGGTTTTAAACCTTCCCGCGTTTGAGGAGGATTCGCTGCGCCTGATCGGTAACCTTGCCTTGAGCCAGCCGCAACGACCAAGGTGAGTCATGAAAGAAATCGCGGAGCGTGCTGTCGAGAGTTTTCAGTGTGCGCTGTTGTTCGCGTTTGAGCACAGGAGCGCGCTGGTCGTTCATGGCTGGGCTCGTAGCGATCGCCCGGAAGGGACACTATGCTTCCCGTATGCCTGGAACGAGCTCGATGGCAATGTCTACGACCTCACCCAGCACGAGCGGCCAATCAGCAGGGAGCTGTTCTACCGAAGGCACGGCATTCGGGAAGATGCAATCAGGAAATACACCATTCAGGAAGCGGCTTGCATGGCCCTGGGAACCACCTCTTGGGGGCCGTGGGACAGGGAGTTGTTCGGGCAGGGGAGTTAGGGTTCTCGTGATGGGTTCAGGATCCGGCAAGCTCCCTCAAGTATCGGAACAAGGCCCGGGAAGATTTGGGACCCTTGTCTTCCCGCATCTCCCTCCGAGCGTTGACGACCAACTGGTGCAGTCGTTGACGGTCTGCATCCGGGTATAGACTTACGATCTCATCCACCAGAGCGTCGTTGCCTTCAAGAAGCTCATCTCTCCACCGCTCAACCCGTCGAAACAGTTGAGCATCGGCTCGTTGTCCCCGGCTGATGTCCTCCAGCGCCTTTCGGATAGGGTCCGGATCGGCTTCACGCATGAGAGCACCGATGTACTGAAGCTGGCGGCGCAAGGCCTCCCCGCGCTTGAGCCCGCGGGCGAAGCGCACGGCATCCCGAAGGTCTTCGGGCATGTCGATCTTGTTCAGCTGCTGCGATGCAAGCTGCACGAGCCGTTCGCCAAGTGATTGCAGCTCCCGCATCTCTCGTTTGACCTGGGACTTGCTCTTCCGTGCCGCGCCGGTCTCCGGATCGTCAGCTTCATGACTCTCGACATCACTCGACTTCAATAACGGCCCCCTCGAATTCCACGCGCTGTCCTTTTCTGATCTTGCAACGCTTGCGAAGCTCGACCAGGCCGTCAACCTTGACTTGTCCCGCGTCCGTCACGAGCTTGGCCGTTCCCCCGCTGCTGCAAAGCCCCGTAACCTTGAGGAGCTTGATCAGCTCAATGGTCTCGCCGTCTATCTTGAACTGGGTGACGCTATGCAATCTGCTTCCCTCCGTTCATCTCTGGAGCCGGATCATGACACTGGATCCACTCAGTCATTGGCTCTTCCCGTCCAGCTGGGTCTGAGGTAGATGAACCAGTACATCCCGCCAACCAGGAGCGAGCCTCCGATCATGTTTCCCAGAGTCGCGGGGAGGAGGTTCTTGAGGAGGAAAACTCCCCAGGTGAGGGAGGCACCGCCGTCTTTGAGAGCCGGGGCGACCGTCGCGAAAAAGGTCGGGTCGAAATCCTTGATGAAAATGGCGGCGGGAAGGAAATACATGTTCGCCACACAGTGCTCGAATCCGCAGGCGACGAAGGCCGCGATCGGAAGCACGATGACCAGGACCTTGTCCATGGTGCTTCTTGCACTGAAGCACATCCAGACAGCCATGCACACGAGGGCGTTGCAGAAGACCGCGAGGGCGGTGCACTGAAAAAAGCCCAGGGAATTCTTGGCGATCCCGATGCTCAGGGCCGTGAACCCCACGGCACCGCCTCCAAACGTGTGCTGGGCCCCTAGAAAGACCCCGTAGGCGGTCACGATCGACCCGACGAAATTGCCGAGGTAAACGATCACCCAGTTCTTGAGCATGGCGCGCGTTGAAACCTTTCCGGACGCCCAGGCCATGGGGATCAGGCAGTTTCCCGTGAAGAGCTCGGCACCGCCGATCACGACCATGATGAGACCGGTGGAGAAAACAATGGCCCCGAGGAGACGCTGGATGCCGTATGGGACGGCGAATGTGTAGACCAAATTGTCGCTGCCGCTGATGGTCACTTTCGCCATCCCGGACCAGACGGTTGTAGCGAAATTGGCGCCGAGGGCGATGAAAGCCCCTGCCAGAATCGCCAGGGCGAACATCCGGTAGGGGCCAAGGGCGGCCTTCGCCACCCCCACGTCCTCGGCCTTTGTGGCCATCGCTTTAGGCAACAACGCATCGAATACTGGAATGTCCGGTGTCAAGAGGCTAACCCCCGGTTCATGTTCCTGAATCAAAAGAACGCTGGATCAACCCGAAAGCGAGGCTGGAGCGTTCCGCGGCTTTGTGAGACCAGGGACTCTGTTATCACTTGCAGGTTATTTTGTGTAGGGAAACCTCGTTTCGTCATGCCTGCAGTGTTTCAGCCGGAATCCAGGATCCCATCGACATCCCTGCTGGATCCCGGCCCTTGGGATAAAGCCTTTCGGGAAGACCGTCTGCAATCCTGGGGTGTGCGTCCATCGCTAGCGGTTGGGGGAATGCCCGCAGGCAATGCCGCCGATGATGAGCTTCTGTACATTGCTTGTGCCCTCCACCATCTGGAAGGATTTGACGTCCCGATAGTAGCGTGCAATAGGGTATTCGGTGGAAAATCCATAGGAGCCAAAGATCTTCATCGCCTCGTTGGCCGCTCTAACCGCTGATTCCGAGGCAAAGTACTTGGCGACGGATGTCTGCAGCTGGCTGGGAAGACCACGATCTTTCAGGAAGGCGGCATTGTAGACCAGAAGTTGAGCGGCCTGGTGCTCCGCAACCATTTCCGCGATCTGTCCCTGGACCAGCTGAAACTTGGAGACCGGCTGCCCGAACTGAGACCTTTCGTTGGCATACTTGATGGCCAGCTCCACACACGCACCACCCACGCCCAATGCTCCGGCGGCACAACTGATCCGGGTGTTGCCAAGCATCCACATGCAGATATTGAAGCCGTCGCCCGGTTTCCCCAGGATGGAGTTTTTGGGAATTCTGGCGTCTTCGCAGATGATCTCACCCGTTGGGGACGAGAACAGCCCCAGTTTGGTTTCGATGGCAACAGTGGTGATTCCCGGTGTGCGCTTCAGGTCCACCACAAAGCAGCTCAATCCTTTGTGCTTCTTTTCCCGGTCCGTGCAGGCATAGAGCAGGCCGTGGTCGCCGACGGGAGCATTGCTGATCCACATCTTCTGGCCGTTTAGGACCCAATGGTCGCCGGCGTCTTTCGCAACGAGCTTCATGCTGGCCACATCGGAGCCCGTGTTCGGCTCCGAAATGGCGAAAAAGCCGATCTTTTCCCCGGATACCCATCCGGGGAGGTAGTTCTCCTTCTGCTCTTCCGTGCCGAACTGGTTGACCGTGACGGCAGGACCGATATTTTGCAGGTTGAAGGGGAGCCTCCAGGAGGGGGAGACTCTGGCGAGCTGTTCGGTCATGAGCACCGATGCCACATAGCCCATGCCGTTTCCTCCATATTCTTCGGGCAGGCAGCAGCCGAAGAATCCCAGGTCGCCCATTTTCTTAACGATTTCCGGCCGGAAGCGGTGCTCCTTCTCGTCTTCTTCCATGATGGGGCGAATTTCGTTTTCCGCGAAACGCCTCGCCTGCTCTTGAACCATCCTTTGTTCTTCAGTCAGCAGAAAATCCATGCCCTGTCTCCTTGATTATGTCGGGATGCCTTTCAAGATGATGGCAACTCCTTGTCCCCCGCCGCCGCAGATGGTCTCCAAGGCATAAGAAGTCCCGCGACGCGCCATTTCATGGACCAGCGTCACCATGCGCATGGTTCCCGTGGCTCCAATGGGATGCCCAAGGGAGATTCCCGATCCATTGACATTCACCTTGAGGTCGCATTGGTCCGGGGTGAGCTCCAGGATCTTGGCATCCGCGAGCACTTGCGCGGCAAAGGCCTCCTGAATCTCCATGAGCTCGATGTCACCGAGGGTGAGTTGCGCGCGGCTCAGGGCCTTGTTCACGGCGGAAGCTACAGCGGGGTAGGTGAGCGTGGGATCGCAAGCCCCATTGGCGCCCGCCACAAAACGGACGAGAGGCTTCAGCCCCATTTCGCGGGCGTAGCTCTCCGAGGCGAGGACCACTGCTCCAGCACCGTCATTTTCCGACGAGGAATTGCCGGCCGTACAGATCCCGTCTTTGTAGACGGTCTTGAGCTTCGCCAGCTTATCCAGGGTCGTATCGGGCCTCGGGGTCAGATCGGAAGAGCACACGTCTGAACTCCAGTCACGAGTGGATATC
>CALBZH010000869.1 GCA_937889795.1 uncultured Syntrophobacteraceae bacterium
CTTAACGGGGCGCGGGTCGGCGCCGCTTGCGATCAACAGCCGGTCGTAGGGGACTACCCTGCCACTCGGAAGGGAAACGGTTCGATTCCGTGTGTCGAGCCCGACCACGCGCTCGCCGAGCAGGGGCTCGATCTTGAGCAACTCGTAAAAGCGATCGGATCGCACGGGGAGCTGCTCTCGCGCAGCGACCCCCTCGAGAACCAGGCTGATCATGGGGCGGCAGTAAGGCGGGAAGCTCTCATCGGAAATCAAGGTGATGGGACCGTCGGCGTCGAGGTGCCGAATGGCTTCGGCTGCGTGGATTCCTGCTACGCCGTTTCCAATGATGACGTATCGCATGAAACCCTCCTGATGGACCACGGTTTGAGGCAAGACGGTGTGTTGATGGACCACATGAGCAGTCCGTTGTGTATGGCGGCTGCCGGAGCGGATTCGGAGGCGGGAGGAACTACAGGATCCCGAATCCGCACGACGTTGCGAATCCCGGTCAAGCTGCACATTCAGGAAATCCGGAAACCGGAGTCGAAGCGCTTGCACTTTCGAATAAGGCAATCTAGAGTACTGCTCCCATGCGGCTTCTGAGGCCGGCGGGGAAGGGTCCTCGTGCCAGGGGGAACGGAAGCGAACGAGCCCGGAGAAGTCTGTTTCAAGTACATCACAGCATACACCACGGTCCGTGTGGGTGCCACGACAATCTGCCTCACCCCGTTCGCTTCGATCATTTGGCCTGTGGGGAGTCGCTCAGGAAGCGGTATTGTGTCGCTTGACACCCCGTTCGCGTTGCACCGCACACCTTCGGATCTCACCTCAATCGGGAGTGCGCCATGACATCCCTGCGACGAGAAAACATGATCGCGGAATTCCAGAGGCGTCGAAAACGCATGATGGTAAACTTCATCCTCTGCCTTGTGCTTATGGCCCTGAGCCTCGTCATTGCCCAGATTGGCGATAGCTTTCCGGAGTTGCTGGGGCTCGGCAAGGGCGGTTGGTCGGCCCTCAGTGCAGCCCAGTTCGTGACCGGCGTCGTTTTCGCCATTCTCGGATTTCTGCAGTACCGCTGTCCGTCCTGCCAGGAGATCGTGCGCGGCCATGATCGTTATTATTTCGGGGTGCTGATCGACCCGGAAAAATGCCCCAACTGCGGGGCGCGCCTGAAGGAGGATTGAGGGGTGTCCCGATCCGGGAAGCAATCCGGTGAACAACAGTTCAGAAGATGTGAAACCCCCTTCCGCCGAGAGTGGCGAAAGGGGGTGCTAACCTTGGTGCCAGGCTGGGTTGCCGTATTACGATTCGAAATCCGTTGGATCCAGGGATGATCGCCTGGCTCAGGGTGCTGGCTCCGGCATGGGTGGAACGGGCACGTTGCCGTAAGGCGAGGGGCCGATGCCGTCCGACAGGGTTTTCAGGAAGGCCACGATGGCGTCTTCTTCCGCATCGCTGAGGCCCAGGTCACCCAGCTCGTCCGTGTTCATGTTCTCCGAGACCTCGGGGGCCGGCCAGTTTGCAACGTCGCGCGTGTTGTAGAAATGGACGATTTCCTTCAAGGTTTTGAAGTATCCGTTGTGGCCGTAGGGAGCGGTCTTCCCGATATTCCTCAGGCTCATGACTTTGAATTTGCCGTTCTCGCCATCATGGAGCTTTCCCAACCCGTTGTCGGGAATCTCCACTGCGGGATTGATCTTCTCAATCTCCGGATTGACGGGAATCCCCAGATTATCGTAAGTGAAATCCGTCAAGAGGGCCGGGACCACGAGCTTCCCGTCCGGGCCATCCGTTGGGGTGATCAAGTGGCAGGCGGCGCATTTGCCCTTGTCCATAGCGTTGAAGAGTGCCAGTCCTTCAGCCTCCTGGCGTGAGAAATACCGTGAGCTGAAGTTGTCCGGGATTCCAACATAACTGTTATCCTGACCGTTCACGGTGCCCACGCCGAACGCACTGACATTGCCCGCATCCCCGGTCTGTTCAACCGCAAAAAGATCGAACTTCGAGTTGAAGCGGTTGAAGAGGCGCGTCCGCTCGAATTCTCCAATGGCCTTGGCCATCTTCGTGTACGCGGCCTCAACGTTCGCTTTTTTTCGGATGTCGATGCCGTACACGGCCTTGAAGGCGATGACATAGGCGGGGTTTTCAGCCAGTCGGCCGACCACGGCCTTCTTGCTCGGCATATCCATCTCTACGTCGTTAAGGGGAGGTCCTTCGGCTTGCTTCGCCAGGTTGAAGGCGCGCCCATCCCAGAACTGCCCGCCGATGAAGAGAGACTCGCCGTCAACGTCTTGGTACCCCGGAGCCGGAGAAAAAGCCGCGTAGGCGGCGCTCGGGGCGTTCCGGCCTCCGAACAGGCCTAGGTTGGAGCCTTCGGAAACGGGGAGGTTGCTGTCCGGGTCATCGAATCCCACCGCGGGAAGATGACAGCTTGAGCAAGACTGGTTTCGATTGATGGATAGGTTCGGGTCGAAGTAGAGTGCCCCCCCAAGGGCCTGCTCGGCCAGCCCCCCGGCCCAAACCCCGGATGGCATGGCCATGACCAGTACAAGGGTGATCCCCATCGCTTTCAACATTCGTTGCATACTTACCTCCTTCTTGCAGTGATTACGCAGATACGCCCAAGCCAAACTTCGTTGGAAGTGTTACGCAATATCCGTACTGAGATGGCTTCGATGGGTAAGCAGGCTAAATTATGTTAGGATCACAAGGTGTTAGGGAATGGATTCCGTATGCGGGTTTGTGGGAATTCCGGGACTTCTGGGGATCGGAGCAGTACAATTTGGACTGTCAGGTGAGTCTTAAACGGCATCTGGCCTGACGCGAGCGGGGATGTCGTCCATTTTGGACTAGCTCGAAATGGACGACATCCCCGTCATCCAGGTTTGCCTCCATGGGCGTGCTGCCCGCTGATGCGTGGTGGTGAGCGTCGAGCGCGTCGTCAACGATGGTGCGTTGAGCGGTCCGGGCCGATGAACCGGAAGGGGAGGGGTCAGCTCCCCCCCAGATAAGCGCGAGCCTGACCGTGGACGGTCGGGCAAACGGATTCCGGCACGGCCTCGACGATGCGCTTCAAGGCCGCGGTCACTTTTTCCCGGGGAGCCGGCTTCAGGCGCTTGACCTGTTGAAAGGTGTTGAGCAGGCGGCTGGCGGTCGTCGCGTTCAGCGGGGCGACTTCGATGATGGTATCCGTCATCCATTGGATGCCGTGGTCGGTCCAGACCATCTTGTTGTTGACCGCCATCGGCAGCAGCAGCGCCCGGCCCCAGGTGGGGTGGGTGATGTCGAAGGTCGGACGCCGCTTCTCCACCTCGATCCTCTCGAACACGTCTTCCCGCGTCCCGCTTGCCACGACCCGCAAGTAGTTCGCGTAGCCGCTCAGGTGGCCGTGCCAGGCGTCGAACACCGAGTCGAGGACGCGTCGGCGCTCGGGTGCCATGCTTCGGTTCAGGGCGGCGAGGGCTCCCACCCGGTCGGAGGCCGTCGTCGCGGCGTGAAAATGGTCCAGGATGATGCGGTGGCTCTCGGGCGTGTCGTCGATGGCGATGGCATCAAGGAGCACCTGTTTCAGCATCCGCTCCTCGATGCCAAAGGCGGGCGATGCCCCCTCCGGGATGGTGTAGGTATCGAGCTTTCTGAATGAGTCGACGAGCTGCGACCGGTAGCGCTCGTTGACCGTTCGAAGCAGCGTCTCGCGCGCGGTGACAAGCTCCTGGTACCAGGTCGAGTACTCGCGGTCCATGGGCTGTTCGTCGATGCGCAGGAAGTAAGCCTTGAGCGACGGCGCCATGTCTTCGGCGGCGAGTACCTCACCAAAGAGCGTGATCCAGGCGTCGTCGATGGGGGCCGACGGGTCGAGGAGCAGCCGGACGCGCTGCTCGTCCGTGAGCAACCGCATGGCCTCCAAGCGGTTGCACCGATTGGGGTCGAGCTTGGCCTGGCGGACAAGAGATTCCCGCGTGGCACTCGCGTCGCGGAAGGTTCCGTAGAAAGAGGCGTCCCGGTTCATGGATGCAAACGCGGGCGGACGGTCGATGTTCGAGAGGACGAGCTCCCCTTCGGTTTCCTTCAGTGCGTAAACCTGCGCGGTTCCCGGGATGTCGCGTCCCGCATCGTCCACGAGGGCCAGGGCGATGGGCAGGTGGAAGGGTTTGAGCCCGTCGGGCATCTCCTGGCGGAAGCGGATCCGGATCTGGCGTGCTTTGGCATCATAAGCGACGTCGGCCGTGACCTTCGGGTAACCGATGGTGTAGAGCCAGCCCGTCTTGAACTGCTCGAGGGATTCTCCAGTGGCCTCCTCGAAGCATTGGAAGAACCGGTCGGAGTTGGCGTTCCCGTGGTGATACCGGGAAAAGTAGAGCGTCTTGCCGGCTTTAAACCCTTCGGGCCCCAGCAGGAGCCGCATCATGCGAATGACCTCGGCGGCCTTGACGTAAGTGACGCCGTCGATGAGCTCGTCGGGGTCGTTGAATCCCTCGCGCACGATGCGCCCCACGTGGCCGGCGTCTTCGATGGCGAGCGGTCCGAGGAGCGGGTTGCGGATGGACTCGATCTGCTGGATTCGAACGAACGCCGGGTCGAAGACATCGGCCATGAACTGGCGCTCAACGTCCACCGTGTAGGCTTCGTTCAGCCAGACGTCGAAGGGCGTTTCCATCGTCGTCTCGCTGCCGCACTGATTGTGCTCGAATTCGTGCACGATGACGGCGTGGGCGTAGAGCAGGGACGCATCGAGGGTGTGCTCGTGGATCAGCGCGGCATCGGTCACGATGGTCGTGTTGCCGACATTTTCCATGCCCCCGAAGTTGGACTTGCTCATGCAGATGGTGCGGTAGCAGTCGCCCGTGTACGAGTAGTCCTGGGTGCGCTCGATCCAGAGGACCGATTCCTTCAAAATCTCCATGGGAATCCGGGCGAATGCGCTCATCCCGCGCGGAACGAGGTATTCCAGCCGCACGCGGCGGCCGGATGCGAGCGTGACCTCATCCACGAGCTCGTCCCACGTGCCCGCACAGGCGATGAAGAGGTAGGGCGCCATGGGGGTCGGGTTCTCATAGGTGATCACCTGCCGCGTCGGGTCGCCGGCCTTGGGCACGGGCCGTCCTTCCGGATTGGTCGCCCGGTTGATGTTGCCGTTGCTGATGAGGTGCGTGTAGCGCGCGTCCGCTTCGAGGGTGGTCGTCATGGTGCACTTGGCGCGGCAGTCGTCGAAGATCGGCATGATCCGCTGAAAGCCCCACTGCTGGCACTGGGACATGTACTGCTGAGGCGCCCCGTCCGGGGTCATGTCCTTGTAGATGCCTTCCAGGAGATGGTCCGACGGGACGCATCGGGTTTCGGTCCGGAGGCAGAAGCGCTCGCCTGCCGCCACGGGCTTGGGCAGCGTGACCACCAGCTTGTTCGCCTCCGTCAGAGCCTCGAACGCCACCGGGGTCCCTGGACCCTGCGGCGTATCCGGCCCCGGGCACGCTTCCACGCGAAGGATTTCAAGCCCGCTGGCATCCAGCTCGAGGCGATCGAGGTTGCTCCTGGCCGTCATGTCGAGACAGTTCGACGCCTCGACGCAGTCCTCGAGGAAATTGAGAGTGATGGTCAGGTGATGGAGCGTTACCGGCAGCTCCCCAAAATCCTCCCGCCGATACTTGAAAATCCGCTCGGCCATGGTGACTCCTTTCTGTCAAAGGCATACGTCCTCGCGTCCGGATGACGAACGTCACAGCTTGCGTGCTTAAAATGCCGTAGAGGAGCAAGCACCCCGCCAACTGCCCTCTTGCTGGGGCCCCGGAGCGCCAGTCCCGGACCCGGGCTTCATTCGCTGATGCAGAAGTGCCGTCGAAGGGCTGAAACCGTTGGCCACAGCATTGCGAAATAGGTGGTGAGGCCCCAGGACTCAACCTCATGACGCTGCAAACGCATGATGCGGTGAGCCCCGGACAGACCCATGCATTGGTCGTTACCGAGTGCACCGCCACACAATAAGGCCAGACAATAAGGTGTCCGTGACCAAAGTGTACGTCATCCCGGCAGTTTTTCAGCCGGGATCCAGGCCTTTCCGTGACCGGTGTGGATTCCGGCTCAGCAATTGCCGGAATGACCTTTCTCGGGGTTTGGCTCTCTTCATGAGCACGCTCTTGTGTGGCTCTGCACAAACTGCCACATTTCGAACACCGGTGTCTAGCTGAGATGGAGAGCGGAGAAAGGGGGAAAGCCTTTCTATGCGGGAAAACGATCCCGGGGCGGTCGTCTATAGGGGTGCGACAGGATCGGGTAGGGGAGCAGAGATACCGCTCTCAAGCAGGTCACTGCACTGCAAAGCAAGATCGGTTGTCCCGCCTTCAGAGTGTGCGCAGCGGTGCCCTTGAAACCGCCCGCTTCTTTACAACCCGTTGACCGGGGGATGTTCTAGAGAAAGTCGAGACGCGATCCAGGAATCTTCTTGCATGGACCCTAAGCCTAAATTAGACTGCCAAATCAGGACGTTGGAAAAAGCGTGCTCGCTCTGACCGCCCAAGTATCGGATGGCTGGCATCCCATTCTCATTACCAAACTACATCCCGCGTCCCGAAGTTCTACAGAAACTATAAAATCACTGGTTGGGCGGACGGGCCTGTCGGCGCGTCATAGAATAATATGGATAAAGTATTGCGCATTGATTTTACTAAAGAAAAGGCCGTTCTAATGGAATACAGATTTGCAGTGCTTATCGATGTGGATAATATATCGTACTCAAATGCATCGCGCATCATAGATGAAGTACGGCAATATGGTGAGATTGTTATTTGCAGAGCTTACGGTGATTGGTCAAGCGAGAGATTGGATTCTTGGAAGAACCAGTGCGTTGAGTTAGCAATTAGGCCGATGATGAGATCGGAAGAGCACACGTCTGAACTCCAGTCACGAGT
>CALBZH010000870.1 GCA_937889795.1 uncultured Syntrophobacteraceae bacterium
GATATCCACTCGTGACTGGAGTTCAGACGTGTGCTCTTCCGATCTACCAGCTCAGAAGCCCGGCTCTTCGTGGCATCGGGGGCCAAACGACGACACATGACGGCAAGGTTGTGGATAAAGGGGTGCACGAGGACCTCCTGGAGATCCTCCGGGACATAGGAGCCGGACCGCTCCAATCCCTCGCACAAACGATAGAGCCGACGGGTATCGACCCCGCCCCAGCCCCGAGCCACCGCGGCCTTGCCGTTGAGCAGCCGTGCCGAGGGGATGAGCTCCCCGAACTGACGCACGCGGGCCGCCAAGGACGCCTCGGGAATGAGGCTGGCCAGATCCTCGTAGCACCGACGCGTGATCTTTTCCGGCTCGAGGGCGAACTTGGCAAGCAGGGCCCGCAGCTTGGGCAACCGGGCGGGAAAAGCGGAGAAAACGGCGAGGCGAGATCGAAGCCTTTCCGCTTCCGGGCTCAACCCCTTCAACTGCAGCGGGTCTTCGGGGGGCTCCCGATCCTCCATGATCTGGGCAAGGCACGTGAGAAAGCGGAAGTCGGGCGTGGCCGGCGGTGACTGGAGCGCCCCCACCTCGTGGAGAAACTGATGGAAGCCCTTGCTGTCCTTCAGCGCGCTCTTGATCACGCCTTTCGAGGCATCCTGGTATTCCCGAGCGTGGGCGGAAACCAGGTCCTCCTCCTCCAAGAGCCGCAGCAGCTCCCAGTGTCGCCCTCCTCGGCTGAACTTCTCGATGTCCCTCCGGACCCGTTTCTTCTTACTCACCAGCCTCCAACCCTTCTTCCGCCTGCTCCATCAGATCGAGCAACTGGTCCTCGAGCTCATCCACCCGCCCCTCGTCCTCTCCAGACCGGAGCGCCGCTTCGTAGTCTGCCGCAGCCCGCGCGATCTCGCGCCGCAGGTCCTCGGACAGGCGCTCATCGACCACGAGACGTCCCGCTTTGGCGGCGACATAGTTGACCGGTGCTTCGGCGGCGACATAGTTGACCGGTGCTTCGGCGGCAACATCCGCGGACACCTCATCGACCTTTCGGTTGCGAATGTCGAGGGTCACTTCCTTGCGATTGTCGTGGCCTTTCCGGTCGACGCAGACCCGCACGATGCCTTCGCGGTCATAGGCAAATTCAACGACCACGGGCGAATGTGCCGGAACCGGCCTCAACGTATAGAAGAAGCTCCCGATGAGGGCATTCTGCGAGCACCAGGCGCTCTCCCCCTGGTAGACCTGCACATCGACACCCTGCTGGTTGTCCGCGATGGTGCGGTAGACCTGGGCCCGAGTCACGGGGATTCTCGTGTTCCTCCGAATGATGGTGGAGAAATGGTCGGCATTCCCCGTTTCTGGATCCACCTCGTCGATCGTCTTCACCCCCAGCGAATGAGCGGTCACGTCGAGGAGGATCTGGCCGACAGACTCCCCCGTGATGAGCCCGCCCTGGATGGCGGCCCCCAGGGCCACACAAAGATCCGGATTGATGGAGTGCACCACCGTCTGGTCGAAGTACTCGGAGAGCGCTGTGAATACGGACGGCATGCGCGTAGCCCCTCCGACCAGGATGAGCTTGCCGATGTCTTCCGGATTGAGGTGCGCTTCTTCGAGGACTTCCGTGACCTTTGTCATCGTCCGCTCGATAAGGTCCTCGGTCAGGGATTCGAACAGCTCCCGACTGACCTCAAGATCGAGATTGAGCGGACGCCCGTCGACCATGGCGACCGCCACTTCGTTGACCCGGGTGTAGGGCTGGTCGGACAGGGCGATCTTGGTCCGCTCGGCGATGTCCAGAAGACGCACCTTGAGGCTGATGTCCTCAACAAGATCTCCCGCTCCCTCCAACTCTTTCAGCTCGCTCAGCAGAAAATCCTTCAGTCGCTCATCGAAATCATCGCCGCCGAGGGCCGTGTCCCCGCTCGAAGCCAGGACTTCCTTGATGTCCCCCTTGATCTCGAGCACGGAAACGTCGAAGGTCCCCCCACCGAGGTCGTACACCAGAACGAAGGGGGAATCCTCCTCTTCCTCAGCTGGCACGTGATCGTAGACGAGAGCGGCCGCCGTGGGCTCGTTGACGATCCTCAGCACTTCGAGCCCGGCAAGCTCGCCGGCACGGATCGTGGCCCGCCGCTGGGCGTCGTCGAAATAAGCCGGAACCGTGATCACAACCTTCTCGACGGACTGCCCCAGCTGCGCGGAGGCCCGCTCGGCCAGATGCTTGAGGATGGTGGCGGACACCTCCTCCGGAGAAAAGCTCTTTTCGCCGGCGTTAAGCCGGGTTTCTTTGCCCATCAGCCTTTTCACCGACGTGATGGTCTGCTCAGGAAAGGCAGCCCGCCGATTCCTGGCAAGAGTCCCCACGAAACAGCCGCCGTTCCCGGGCTCGTAGCTGACCACGGAGGGAAGGATGGCGGCCCCCCCCGTCGACGGGGATTGCCGCTGGAATCCCGTCGCGCAGGAAGGCGATGACCGAATTGGTCGTACCCAGGTCGAT
>CALBZH010000871.1 GCA_937889795.1 uncultured Syntrophobacteraceae bacterium
CCACCACAACCTCGCAGCCAAGCCCCCTCAACATCTGTTGACCGATCTCCTGGTTTACGGGATTGTCCTCAGCAAGAAGCACCCGCGCCCCGAGAGGCACCTCCTGGCCTTCGGTCTCGCCTGCTTGCTGGGGGCTGGTGGGCGCGACATCGCCTTGCGGCGATCGCTTCACCGCGATGATACAGTCGTAGAGTCTGGACTGGCTCACCGGCTTCGTCAGGCAGGCGGAAATCCCGTCTTGCTGGCACGTTGCCCGGTCAAGTCCTTCCCTGAGGGAGGTCAGCATGACGATCGGCAAGGCGGCGATTTCGCGATCTGAAGCGTTGATGGCTCGGGCCAGATCGAGACCGCTCATCTCGGGCATGATCATGTCCAGAATTGCCAGCTCGTAAGGAGCTCCCGCGGTCGTCGCTTTCTTGAGTACCTCCAAGGCCTCACGGGCGTTTTCCGCGCATGTTGGGTGCATGCCCCAGGACTCAAGCTGCTGGTACAGAATGTTACGATTGGTCTCATTGTCATCGACGACCAGGACGCGGATATCCTTGATATCGGCCACGAGTATTTCCGATGGCAGCTGCTCCGGCAGGGAACCGATCTTCATGGGCAGTGTGAAACGAAACGTACTGCCGCTGCTCATTGCACTCACAACCCCGATCTCGCCGCCCATCATCTCGACCAGCTGTTTGCTGATCGCCAGACCGAGTCCTGTGCCGCCGAACCTTCGTGTGGTTGACCCGTCCCCTTGGTTAAAGGCGTTGAAGATCTGCTCTTGAGCTTCGGGCGAGATTCCGATTCCGGAATCGCGGATCTCAAAGACCAGAATGCCATGCATGGCGTCTTCTGGTACCCAACGGACACGGACGAGCACGTCGCCATCCGCCGTGAACTTCACGGCATTTCCGACGAGGTTTGACAAGACCTGGCGCACTCTTCCCGCATCGCCCTCAAGGATGACGGGAACCTCCTCGGCCACATAGGTCATTAGCTCAACATTCTTGTGACGGGCACTTTCAGCAAATAACTGGATCACCGCTTCCACACACTCGCGAACCGCGAGCTCGCCACTTACGATCTCAAGCTTCCCTGCCTCGATTTTCGAATAGTCCAGGATGTCGTTCAGGACGCTTAGGAGCGCTTCACCGGAATGGAGGACCATTTGAGCGAGTCGACGCTGCTTCTCGTCGAGATCCGTTCCAAGAAGCAGTTCCGTTGTGCCCAGCATACCATTCATGGGCGTGCGTATCTCGTGGCTCATGTTGGCCAGAAACTGTGATTTGGCGCGGCTTGCAGCTTGCGCTTCGTCGGAAAGCTGAAGAGCCCTTTCCGCCGCCCGCTGAAACTCAGCCGTACGCTCTTCAACTCTCCGCTCGAGCGTCTCCTGGTACTCCAAGGTCTTCTTTTCGAGCTTACGAACAACCGTCAGAGGGTAGCGATAGACAAGCACGGAAAGACCGGATCCCATAAAGAGGCATAAAAAGAAAGCCATACCCGTCTTCCATACGATGGAATCAGCAGACACTGTGACCTGGATCTGTCCTATGATACGATTGTTAAAACTTATTTGAGCTGGTGCCCCAGCTATTCTTAGATTCTTGAACAATCCAGACCCGCTTGCTTTCATCTCATGGTTGGCAATAATACTTCCATCTTCACCCACTATCGATATAGTAATGATATCTGTAGAGGCATAAAGATGAAAAAGCTGTTCATATTTGAGAGCTTGATATTTCCAGAGAGCTGGAGACTCCGAAGCTAAGGAGCGAACACTGCGAGCCAGGCTTTCCGCCTGCATGTGACCCTCCCTTGAGGCTCCGTTCCACTCAAGGGCGCAATAGACGCTCGGGATAACAAGCGAAATGAGGAAGCCCACCATCACGGCCAAAGGAAACAACCGCTTGGCCACGCGACTGGATAGAGCTTCTCGCTCCGCACTTCGGGTCATGGAGATCTCCTATTTCAAGGGAAGGTATCCGTTAGCCTCCAGTATCTTGTCGCCGTCTTCGGAACGGACAAAATCCAAGAAAGCCTTGGCCGGAGCCGGCAGGCTCTCGGAACGGTAGAGAAAGAAGAGGTCCCTGAGCAACGGGTATTGGCCACTGCGCATGCTTTCATCACCGGGGACAATCCCGTTGAGCTTCAGTGCATTGACGTTGAGATGCTCCGTTGCGATCATTCCAAGATCCGTAAAACCGATCGCGTATGGCGTCGTCGAGAGGGCATGGTTGGCGTCCTGATCCGTGAAATAGACGGTCCATCGTTTCGCCTCACGACTCTCGTCGTAGGCCTCTCTGAACCCGGGGACTTCCTTCTGAATCACGAGAATGCCGCTGTCAAAGGGCTCCCGAGTCTGCACGATGATTTCGTTGCCGTCTCTCCAGGTTGTTTTGACCCCTCGGTAGATGTCATTCAGCTCCTGATAGGTAATGCTGTCATCAACAACCGTCTTATGGGCGGCCACGACAATTGGTGTTCGGGCATACGGTTGGGCCACGACTCCCGCTGATTTCTCCTCCTCTTTCAACGCCCTGGAGATCAGGCCGAAGGTAATCGCGCTGTCCTTGATCGCTGTGATGGCGCCCTTTGTGCCGATGCTTCCGGGTACCTCGATTGATATCTCGGGATGGCGCTCCATGAAAGCCTTCGCGAGCAGTCTCGTGATTCCGAGATTAACGCCTGATCCAGCGGCAATCAAAGTCGATGAGATCGGCTGCTGTTGGGGGGCCTGGCACCAAGCCATCGAAGGCGAGCACACCATTGCCATGGCTGAAAGCATCAGAACAGAACGTATGACGTATCTCATTCTTTCCCTATTGATGACTCTCAATCGAGATCGATGGGTGTCGCCCACCAAGCACAACATGGAGCGACGAGCAAACGTTTCGAGTGACTGATCCGAAATACGTTGAAAATCTTGA
Organism: uncultured Syntrophobacteraceae bacterium; assembly: GCA_937889795.1. Taxonomy (GTDB): domain Bacteria; phylum Desulfobacterota; class Syntrophobacteria; order Syntrophobacterales; family Syntrophobacteraceae; genus CALBZH01. Next base: position 2,916 of record CALBZH010000871.1, read on the forward strand.
CAGATGAAAGCCTTTTCGCACGATGAAGCTCGTGCGGGAGCGTTCAAGTCAACACGGGAGCTGGCTGCAGACACGCTGCGATGTCTTCCCACGCAGCCGGCTCCCGTTGAGAGCGTGCAAAGATCAATCAGAAATCGTTCATGGAGTCATCATCAAAAGGGATAAGCTGTGCTGAGGTCTTCTGCTTTTGGTGAGGCAGAAGGCCGGCATGCTTCCCATCGCCGTTTCCATTGGCCCCTCTGGCCGCGGCTTGGACCTTGATGGCCGGCGCCTTGGGTCTGCCGGGACCCGGCACCGCTCTCTCCTCGGCGCGGCTTCGATGGCGCCCTCGCCCTTCCACGATGGCAGCGAGCTCGCGAACAAAGGCTTTCATCTGCTCGGCCTGCGCGTTCATCTCTTCAGCGGCCGCGGCGGACTCCTCCGCATTGGCGGCGTTATGCTGGACCACCTTGTCCATCTCGGACACGGCCTTGTTGACCTGATCGATGCCCATAGCCTGCTCGCGCGACGCAACCGCGATCTCTCCAATGAGCTCGGCCACTTTTGAGGAGCTTCGGGTCACTTCGCCGAATGCCGTATTGGCCCTCTCCACCAGATCTCCACCGCTCCGAACCTTCCTGAGCGTGCCCTCGATGAGCGACGCTGTATTCTTCGCAGCTTCGGCCGCCCGCATGGCCAAGTTCCTCACTTCATCGGCCACAACCGCAAACCCGGCGCCGGCTTCACCCGCCCGCGCCGCCTCGACCGCGGCGTTCAGGGCCAGGAGGTTGGTCTGGAACGCGATCTCGTCGATCGTCTTGATGATTTTTGATGTCTCCTCGCTGGCCTGCGTGATCTCATGCATGGAATGCGTCAGCTCGGTCATGGATTCGTTCGCCTCGCTGACGACCTGGTGGGCCTCCTTCATGAGATTGTCCGCATGGCTCGCATTGTCGGCATTCTGCCGCGTCATGGACGACATTTCCTCGAGCGAGGACGACGTCTCTTCGATGGCGGCCGCCTGCTCGGAGGCCCCTTCGGCCAGGGACTGGCTGGATTCGGAGATGTGATTGGCCGCCGTTGCCACGGAGCCGGCGCCCGTATCGATCTCTCGGCTGATCCTGTGGAGCGGCTTCACGATGCTCCGGGCCACGGCCAGGACAAATCCGATGATGGCGACGAAGATCACCCCTGCGGTGGAGTACATGGTGGTCTGCCACTTCTTGACTTCCGCATGGATGTCCTCGGTGACTCTTTGCTGGATCTTTTCGATATTGTCCAAATAGACACCCGTGAAGATCAAGTACTCGGTCCCGGGGATCATAACCGAATAGCTCACTTTCGGCACGTCGCCTGTTCCGGGCTTATTGTAGACGTAGTCCACGAACCCGCCGCCCGATTTGGCTCTGGCCTGAAGCTCCTGAATGAGCTGGACGCCGTTCTTGTCCTTTTGGCCGGACATGTCTTTCCCTTCCAGCTCTTTCAAGATGGGATGGATCACACAGGTCGTCCCCTTGAAGAGCGCAAAGTAGCCGGACTGGTCGGCCTCGAAGCGAACACTGCCTATCGCCTTTCGGATCAGGCTGACCCGTTGGACTCCATCGGGGATTTCCTTGACCAGATCTCCGAGGGCTCCCGCCAGCGAATCCGTGGCCACTTTGATCTTTTCCTGCTGCCCGGTGAGTCCCAATCCGCCCGCGGTGGTGACCGCCGTCTTTTCGGACGCTTCCAGGGCCAGCCAGGAAAACCCAGCCATACTGGCGAAAATCAGAACCACCATGCCGAGGATCATCCACATCCGTGCGTTGACAGACAGTCTACTGAACATGTTGCGCTTCCTCCTCACCGTTCTTGATTCACTCATTTCAATCCTCCATGAGCCCAAGTTGCGGCCCGACCCGTTTGAAAGGTCGCCGCACCCCGTACGCCCTCGGCTACCGATCCCCCTCACTCTTCTCTAAGGACGCCGATTCTCGCCCATGGACACCAAGTCCCTCGATCTTCAAGAGCTCCTGAAGCTCCTGCCATTCGCGTTTGTCGTAGGTTTCCGAGCTCACAGCTTTGGACCACAACCGGTGAAAAAGGGCTTTGATTCGTTTTTGGCGTGTGAGCGAGTCCTCCAGCGGAAAGCGCACCGGGCAGAGTCTTCTGAGCGCCAGCGCCCGATCTTGGAGGTCACCCGGGCAAACAAGGCTACCGTCCTTCCCCTGACCGAATCCTTCCTTCACAATCTCCCCCTTCTTGAAAGACTGGCAGTTGCGACATCGAGAGTCTGTCTCTCCACCGCCCGTACCGTTCCATTTTCTCTTCCGAGCATCCGATTCGCCTCGAGCCTCTCAAGAACGAGAAAGACATCGTTCAGGCTGTCTTCCAATGAGGTCAGGAACGAGGGACAGAGCTCAAACGCAACCCTCAAGGTCTTTTCCTCCCATCGTCTCAGAACGAGGATCAACTTGGGGGGCAGCAGCCGCTTCCAAGTCGCAGCGAGCTGCTCGAGCTCCTCGCAATCGGTGACCGCAACCACGACCTCGCACGAGATCGGGACCTGGAGCAGCCGATCGATCAGGTTCTCAAGTGACAGGCAGACCTCGACGCGGCTCTTCCACGGAGCGCCTACACAACCCGAGACCAACCCCGCGGCTGTCTGGGGCTCCTTTCCAGGGTAAAGCACGAATCCCATCTGCATGGCTCCTTCCCCTTGCATCCTCAGCATGCAGCCTATAAGGGCAAAGGCCGTGCCGTCGGAGGGGGTGCAAGAGCCGATGAGCCCCTTGAGGCTTTTCAATTGATTTATCAAAGCGTTACGCTCGGAGGTCTTCTTGCTTGGGTGGGGCTGAGGTTTTGGAAGGCCGCTCTTTTCCTTGATTCTGGAAGAAATCTGTTCCACGAACCTGGAAAAGTCAGCTCAAGGAAGGCATTGTTCCAGGAATAAGGAACG
>CALBZH010000872.1 GCA_937889795.1 uncultured Syntrophobacteraceae bacterium
GCTGAAACAATAGAGGAGTGACGCGATGATTGATCTATCGAAGTACAATGCAGACCACCTTCAATCCAGATTCCCGGAGATCTTTGACATGGCGGCAAGGTCAAGCTCCGAGGAGGATTTACGCCACCGCCTTTCCAGTTTTGCTCACAGGATGGATCTCGAGGCGTTCGACGATTATGATTCCCTTTCCGAGGGAACGATCATCCGAGTCCGGGATTGTGCGCGCGTGCTGAACCGTATCCTCACCCGCCGTTCCGAAGACAAGGCTGGCTTTTCCGTCGCCAGCGCAGTCAGAGACATTGCTCTGGGAAGGGCCCGCCCCGATTTGACGCCGGCTTTTTACGCGGAGCTGCTGCACCTGTTCCTCGGGCTTCAAGGCAAGGGACCCGGGAACGGCCTTGCCGATCGACTCCTTTCCCCGAGCTCCTCCGAAGGACGGGAGGCTGCCGTGGAACGCTCCGATCAGCTCGATGTTCTCACCGCCGAAGTGCAGCGTCGCATGGGCAGGTTCTCGTCGGGGCTGGAGGAGAGTGCCGTTCGCCGACGCTCGCAGAACAGAGAGCGGCTATGCAAGGCATTGGGCGGGTCTCCCGAGGATTGGTCGGACTGGCAATGGCAAACGGCTAACATCATGCGGGACGCCGATTCGATCGCTTCCCTGGTCGGGCTCGAGGACGACGAAGGAGAGGCCATTCGACGCGCGCATCGTCAGCGCCTCCCATTCGGCATCACCCCGCATTACCTTTCTCTCATGGATGTCGAGGGAGATATGGGGCAAGACAGGGCGATTCGTGCCCAGGTGATCCCTCCTCGCAGTTATGTCGAAGCGATGGCAGGCTATGACAGGAATGCTTCATCATGCCTGGATTTCATGAAGGAGAGCGACACCTCTCCCATCGACCTGATCACACGCCGTTACCCCGGCATTTGTATCTTCAAGCCTTTCAATACCTGCCCCCAGATTTGCGTGTATTGCCAACGGAACTGGGAGATCGAGGACGCCATGGCTCCAGGCGCCATGGCCGACGACGCGCAAATCAGCGCTGCTTTGAGCTGGATCGCGGAGCACCCCGCCATCCATGAGGTGCTCATTACCGGGGGAGACCCCCTCGCCATGAGTGACCGGGACCTGGAGCGCATTCTGGCGGGTGTCGCAGCCATACCGAGCGTGGAGCGCATACGCATTGGAACGCGCACCCTGGTCACCATGCCCATGCGGATTACTGATCGCGTCGCAGACCTGCTGGCGAGCCACCGGATTTCCGGCAAGCGGCAGGTAGCCCTGGTCACGCACATCCAGCACGCCTATGAATTGACGTCGGACACACTGCTCGCTGTCGAAAGACTCCGGAAACGTGGAGTACCGATCTTCAACCAATTGGTGTACACCTTCCATGCATCCAGGCGCTTCGAGGCGTGCTTCCTGCGCAAAGAGCTGTCGCGCATCGGCGTTGAGCCCTACTATGTCTTCAATACCAAGGGGAAGCAAGAGACGATCGAATACCGGGTCCCGATTGCTCGCCTCCTCCAGGAGCAAAAAGAGGAGGCCAGATTGTTGCCCGGGCTTTCTCGGACAGACGAAGCCGTTTACAACGTTCCAGGCCTCGGCAAGAACTATTTGCGCGCCGTCCAGCATCGCGACCTGATTTCAGTCCTGCCGGATGGAGCCCGCTTGTTTGAATTTCATCCTTGGGAGAAGAATATCTCGAAGCTGGCATCGACACACATTGGCGAAGACGTGCCCATTCTCGACTACCTTCAGAGGCTGGATGCCATTGGAGAGGATATCTCGGACTATGACAGCATCTGGTATTACTTTTGATAACGGGTGACGGGCTGAAGCCATGCAAGCTCCGATACCCATATCCTACCGGACGCACGGGAATGGTTCTCATGGTCGGGGTGTGGGCAGAATTCGGAATTGTCCATCTTGACCGGCAAGGAATTCTTGGCGGGAATCCAGGCCAGATCGATGTTTTCGCCGATCAGTCGCTGGAGCATCTTCAGCATTCCCGCCACCGTTTCATTCAAGTCCAGCACCTTGAGAACGATGGCCTGCTTGCGCGCGAAAGTCAGCAACCGCCGGATCAAGTCGGCGGAGCGGCGGGGGGGGCATTCGCGCATAGATGTCGTACTCGTCCGTGAACACTCTGGCGCCCGGGGCGATGGTCTGGAGTACCAGGGGTTTGATGGTTGCTTGTTTGACGTTTTCGAGCATTCGAATGACAACCTGTCCGGATCGTTGAATCAGGCCGAAGACCGGAGGCTTCTCCTTTTCGAAAGTCCCCCTGCCGCGGGCGGCCATCAGGCGGTTTCGTCTTCCTTTACGCCCTTTCTATCAACGGCCTCGGGGAAACCCTTGTGTCCCGTGACGAGATAGACCTCGTCGCATTCAACTTCACCACTGAGTTGGAACGGCGGCTTTTTGGCGTTCACCCCTGCTCGCAAGGCTTTGGTCATGCTTTGAGCATCATCCTTGTGGATGCCGAGTTCGGCTGCGATTTGCAGATTCGACAACTTTAGCCCCATGAGGTAAAGGCACACTATCCAGGCTCGTAAAGGCTGAGGGTGGCCTTCAACGATGGTTCCCGAGAGATCGTCGAAATAGGAACCACAGCGTTTGCAGCGATATCTCTGCCGATCGGGCTGAGTCTGGTCATGTCCGTTCCAGTGACCTCGGCGCAGGAACATTTCGGGCAGCACACACTGTCGGGCCATCTGATGTTACGGCCGGTCTGAAAGCAGTTCGCATCATCGATCAGGTTGTGGATCTTTACCAGTGGTCCATCAGGGCGGGCTTTTCGCTTCCTGGGCTCTCCTCTCAGATTAGGGATGCCCATGATAACTATGCCAAAACGAATGAAAAGTCCCGCACTATTTCGTCAATCGATGGATTTTCTCAAGCAACTCGGAATCCATCATGAGCCTTCGGTCTAACACGGAAATGAAGGGGCAGGAACGGTTGCACCCTTTCACGATCGAAGGAGAATCAGGTTCATTCTTCCTTCTCATGAGGTGGTCGCACCCTAATCTTTCGGGAGTCTACCGTGACAATTGCTCCAGCAAGCAGCTCCGCTGCATAGTGAGTGAGGATTTTCAGTGCTATAAGTCCCTGCTGCCTGGCTGGAAAATTCGCCAGCCTTACGATTCCTGAGTGAGGTTTTCTTCGCACCACAGCAAGCTCACCAAAATCTTTATCCAGCGTTACCAGGACTCGACCTTCCTCGTATGCTCTGGAGAGGATTTCCTCGTCGCCAGGGTCTTCGTCCCATTCTCCTGCCCACAAACGTCATGACCGGCGGATCGAATATCCCCCGTGGCACCACCCCACACGCAAGTATCCAAAAGGACTCTCACGTGCCAGTCTCCATCAGGAGGGGTTCAACCCGTTCATGTCCAACAAGCCTGCGTGCATATAGAAGACAAGCTTGAACGTCCTCTGGCTCCAACCAGGGGTAGCCTTCGAGGATGGTTTCAACGCTGTCGCCAGCCGCAAGCATGCCGAGAACATGCTCAACCGCCAGTCGCCTCCCCCTGATGATCGGCTTCCCACCGAATATCTTGGGGTTGACCGTGATCCGATCCAAGAGTTTGTCTTCGTCCATCATCTCATCTCGCTGAGCATCGATTTCTTCAAACAGACGATCAAGCCAACTGTCCGAAACGGACAGTCCCTACCATCTCATGGTACATGATTTCGGAATGGCTTCCATTCCTTTTCTCAATTCAGCATCAGAATGCCACGCTCAGATCCGCAAGAAAGGTCCGGGGGAAGGTCAGGCGATTAGGTCAATTCCAAAGTGCACACCGCTTCGCAAACCTGAAATCCTCCCCCGATCGCTTTCCCTAAACTTTCCCCAAACGAGACAAATTCGAATGACTTTCACCGAATTTGTGCGAACTCTGACCAGACAGAATAAGGGATTATTTTCTTGTAACCGTTAGTTTTTTAGGCGATTTTTCTCCTGAAGCGAAAAGGTCGAATTCGGCTTCGAAGCCCGTCTCCCGCTCCACAGAAATCCCTTTGGGCAGGCCATTCTAAGCGGCCTGCCTCTTTTTTCCTTAAGACTATCCCCAACAAGCGATCCACCTCAGAGATGAATTGCGTCAGGGACCTCTTATTGCTATTATCATTTCAACTCTATATTTCAGTGCCTCTCACGGCTTCAGGGTATTGACTCGCTTTAGTGCGCACCGTTTTCTATTCCATGCCTATGCGGGCTGGAAGCTTCAGCTGCTATGCTTCAATTCACCGTTCGATGACAATTAAGCATGCCGCATCGTCTGTTAGGACGATCCTGAGTTGATCTTCTGATGGGAAGGGGGGGGTGCGACGGGGCGACAAGGGAAATCAGGGAAACAGAGTGTGCTCGAAGCAGCAGGATTTTTTCGGAGGCTGTACGCATCGCACTACGGGGAGGAAGTCAATCCGTGCCCTGATTGAGAGTGAACGGGTTGATTCCAAGGAGGATCCTCATGAACATTGCGAATCGTCTGGGAGCGGAGTTCATTGGAACATTCTGGCTGGTGTTCGGCGGTTGTGGGAGTGCTGTGCTCGCTGCGGCATTTCCAAAGGTGGGCATCGGCTTGCTGGGAGTTTCGTTTGCGTTTGGCTTGACTGTTCTCACAATGGCTTACGCCGTCGGCCATATTTCGGGCTGCCATCTCAATCCTGCCGTGTCATTCGGCCTTTGGGCGGGGGGACGATTCCGGGCATCGGAGCTGTTGCCTTACATCCTGGCCCAGGTGGCGGGAGGGATTGCCGGCGCAGCTGTTTTGTATGTCATCGCGAGCGGCAAGCCCGGGTTCGAGATTGGAGGATTTGCGGCCAACGGCTACGGGGCGCATTCCCCGGGTGAGTATTCCATGATGGCCGCGCTGGTCGCGGAGCTGGTGCTGACGTTCATGTTCCTGATCGTCATCCTGGGCGCCACGGATGCGAAAGCCCCCAAGGGCTTCGCACCCATCCCGATCGGGCTTGCGCTCACGCTCATTCATCTCATCGGGATCCCGGTCACCAACCTTTCGGTGAACCCCGCGCGCAGCACGGGACCCGCGGTCTTCGTGGGCGGCTGGGCTCTCGAGCAGCTCTGGCTCTTTTGGCTGGCGCCCATCGTTGGCGCGATCCTGGCGGGCGCTGTGTACCGCTGGCTTGGCGGTCCCGACCAGACCTGAAACCCGTAGAGCGTCTCCATCCCTCTCGATCGGTTCCAGATGTGTCATTGCCTTTTTACGAGCCCTCCGCCCGAACCACGTCGATGATCGTGACTTCGGGCGGGGAGAGCACCCGCATCGGGGGCCCCCAGGTGCCCGAGCCTCGGCTGGTGTAAAGCATTGCCCCGTCCTTCAGGCTGTAGAGGCCGTCTTGCATGGGGTAAGCCCAGGCCGTGACCAGGTTGAAGGGGAAGATTTGCCCTTTGTGCGTATGTCCAGACAGCTGCAGATCAAATCGCGCGCGGCTCTCCGGGTTTGGCCGCGGTCGATGCTTGAGCAGCAGCGTGAAAAGGCCGTTCTGGACCTTCGAGAGGGCGGCCTGCTCCTGTTCATCGGAGCCGCCAACGGCCGGGTCGTCCACGCCGACAACGTTGAAGATCCCCTCGACGGTCTCGGCCTCCCCTCGGAGCAGGCGAAAGCCGAAGCGCTCGATCGTGGAGATGGAGTGGCGAAGTCCGGCATACGCTTCGTGATTGCCCGTTACGGCAAACCGACCGTAGCGGGGCTGGATCTGAGCAATGTGGTTTCCCACACCGTCTTCCCCGCCATAGTCCCCATCCACGAGGTCGCCGGTAGATCGGAAGAGCGTCGTGTAGGGAAAGAGTGTAGATCTCGGTGG